>JBBQVT010000006.1:0-60701 GCA_038211245.1 Desulfobulbales bacterium
GTTCAGCAAATTTTCCCCCTGGTGCTCGCGCGAGTTGGGGGTTGGAGCAACAATTATTATATCTTGACTCTCCCCGTGAGACTGTCTAAAATTCCTGCATGAACGATAAAAATACCACCATGAACGTCAACGATGTGAACAATCCCCACGACAAACTCTTTCGGGAGACATGGAGCAATCTAGACAATGCAAGGAGTTTTCTGCACCACTACCTGCCGGGCCACGTCTTGGCGTGTATGGATCTGGAAACCCTGGAAATATGCAAGGACAGCTTTGTCGAAAAGGAGCTGTCGGATTACTATTCTGATATGCTTTACAAAGTCACGCTGTCGGGTATGGTTGGCTTTGTCTATGTGCTGTTTGAACATAAGAGCTATTATGATAAATATGTGCATCTTCAGCTCCTGGAATACATGGTGAAGATATGGCGTCTGCACATAAAACAGAAGAAGAAAAAAGAGCTCCTGCCTATAGTCATCCCGCTTTTGATCTGCCATGGAAAGAGGCCGTGGCCTGAAGAGAGCGTCCGGTTCTCTTCGCTTTTGGCAGGTCCAGTCGAAGAACTGTCAGGCTATATCCCTGATTTTGGCTTTCTTCTCCATGACCTGAACCGTTTCACCGATAATGACATTAAAGGAACGGTCATGGCAAGGGTGGTGCTCTTGCTGTTCAAGCATGTGTTCGAACCGGATTTGCAGGAGAAATTGCCGGGCATATTGTCGCTGATGAAGACATTAATGGAAAAAGAGACCGGTCTGCAATATTTTGAAACAGTGCTGCGATACCTGTTCAATACCATTGATGACATATCCGCGGAAACAATCAAGGAAGTTGCCGAGCAGGCGTTTTCCACAAGGGAAGGAGAGTATATCATGACACTTGCAGAAAAACTTCGTAAAGAAGGGGAAATCAGAGGAGAAATCAGAGGAGAAATCAGAGGGTTGATGAATGCTATCGAGCTGGGGATGATTCTTAAATTCCCGGACCAGGTTAACTCTGTCATGGTAGAGGTAAAAAAAATCAATGATCTTGATACGCTCATAAAAATCAAGGACGCCATTAAAACCGCAAAAGATGTTTCAGAACTCCGGTCAGCTTATGGTCAGGCTTCGAAGTTGACAAGTTAACCAATCCAGCCAGGTGTTAGCCGTTTTTTTCCTTTGGTTACTGCACTGTGGCTATGGCTTTTGGCTGGCGGGGTGGCTTTGATCTTTATGTCGGGGATGCTGCGCATCTTGGAGGAGTTCCCATGCGGCGCATGGGAAGTGTGACCGGCATGGTCACGAACTAGCTGGTGAAAGTCCAGCCATAGCCCTGAAAAAGCATAATGATGGGGACACTCCCCAGTTTATCCGCTAAATTCTCTCAATTCAAACCACGGGCATATTGATATTTCTTCAGGTGTCC
Source organism: Desulfobulbales bacterium (assembly GCA_038211245.1). Classification (GTDB taxonomy): domain Bacteria; phylum Desulfobacterota; class Desulfobulbia; order Desulfobulbales; family Desulfocapsaceae; genus Desulforhopalus_A. The sequence goes on from JBBQVT010000006.1 coordinate 1,408, forward strand.
CTGTCGTTGACACCTCGCATCGATATACCTCATCATGGGAAAATTAGGGGAAAATCCCGGCTGGATGGGATTGGTTTGTGAAAACTCCGGCGCTTTGTCATTTTTTTTGGAAATTTATTCTGAAAAGAGGCTACTTGTTGTAACGTGAGAATTATTGACTCAAAAGACGTAAAACAATTTTCTGACAGACGGCATGCTTAAATTTCATCCTTGAAAAGAGTGAATGAAAACAAAAAGTCTCAAGTTCCAAATCGGCATGTTTCTCGCCATAATTCTCTGCCTGGCAATGTTTCTTGTGAGCCTGGTATGGGGCATGTTTTTAAAAAAAAATATGGTGGGAAATGAAATTTCACGGCTTGAAGAAGCAGTGGATACTGTTCAAGAAAATATTTTAATCGGCGGTGTGCCAAGTGATGCTGATCTTGTCTTAAAAACGACAGCTCTGCTTAATAAGAGGGGAATATACTGCTTCTCCCTTGCAACAGAAGACGGGCAATCTGTCATAGAAGGAGGTTCGGCCTGTTTTCCTGATGACTTACTTTTGGAAGTACAAAGAGATATAAAGAAAAAACAGAACACCACCATTGCCTATCACGGCAGCAGCTGGGCTCTTTTTACTTTCAGTCATCGACAGGTGGTTATTGGCAAACCTCTTGTCAATGGCGACCGCTTGTTTTCCGGAACTTTGACTGTTTCTTCTTCTCTGGAACCCCTCTATACGAAGATCAGACAAGAAAGCAAGGTGGTGTTATTCTATGTTTTAATTAATACTATCATCTTCACGGGCATAGGTCTGCTGCGGATGATGCAGTTTGTTATGAAACCGATTGAGCGGCTCATTGCTCTCTCCAAGAAGTACGCGTCCAGCAACTCCATTTTTTTTCAGGATGATAATAATAACGAGTTTGCCAACCTCTCCACCAGCCTTAATAATTTGTTCAGCCGGATTCGGGATGATAACGAAAAACTGCGGAAAACCGTGGTGCTTCTTGAATCCGCCAACCTGGAACTTGAACGAAACAAAAAAGAGATGGTGCGTACCGAAAAACTGGCAGCAATCGGCCGCTTATCGGCGGGACTAGCCCATGAAATCGGCAATCCTTTGTCCATCATCCTGGGCTATGTCGATCTGCTCGGTCGGGAGGATCTGACCACTCTTGAAAGACAGCAGTTTTCCAAGAATTCACAGCTTGAACTTGATAGAATCAAAACCCTCATCCGCCAACTTCTCGACTTTGCCCGACCGGTAAATATGCCCGAGCAGAGTATCGCCGTGAATGACCTGGTGCACCAGGTCATAGGCTTTGTCGGGGTGGAAAAAGCTTTTGCCCATTGCACTATCGTCCAGCAACTTCACGCCGTCAAGGATGTGCTCACCGTGCATGCCGATTCCTTACGCCAGGTAGTGCTCAATTGCCTGCTTAATGCCGCCGATTCACTTGATGCGGTTGACCACGTTGGAGAGATTGTTATCTCTACCGCAAACTCGGAAGAGGATACGACGAGCGCATCACTCTCTATTAGTATAAAAGATAATGGAACGGGCATTGCCGATGACCACCTGGAAAACGTCTTCGATCCCTTCTTCACCACCAAAGCACCGGGGCAGGGCACTGGACTGGGCCTTTTCGTATGTCATACCATCATCGAGCGGCTTGGCGGTTCCATTGCCATACGCAACAACCCTTGCGGAGAGAAGGGTTCTGAGGTCGTAATAACGCTTCCTCTTTCTGAAAGTCGGCAGATTCTCTCGTGCTGAACAGTTTTCTCCTCTATTGATACCTATGCTCAAACCAACAGCAAACCGAATACTGATCATTGATGACGAGAAGAATATGCTGCATATGCTGGCGGCTTTTCTCGGCAAGGAGGGTTATGAAGTGGTCACGACCTCGGATGGTCGGCAGGGTATCGCCTATGCATTGGATACGCCATTTGACTACATTCTATGCGATGTAAAAATGCCCGGTATGGACGGCCTGCAGTTCCTAGACACTGCAAAGGCCCGGGGAATTACCGCAACGATCATTATGATGTCGGCTTTTGCCAGCGTCGATACGGCAGTCACGGCAATGAAAAATGGGGCCTATGATTTCATTACCAAACCGTTCAAAATTGACGAGGTTCTCTGTATTCTTGATAAGGCGGCAGAGCGCGTGCAGTTGCGGCAAGAAAATCTGAAACTCAAAAAGGAGGTTGAGGAACTGCGAGGCAATAGAGGATTCCAGGATACCATCGGCGAAAGCCGGGTGCTTTGTTCGATCCTTGCGCTTGCCGGTAAAGTTGCGCAATATGATACCAATGTCCTCATTGTCGGTGAAAGCGGGACCGGTAAAGAACTGATAGCCAGAGGCATTCATCAGGGAAGTCGACGGTCAGGAAAACCTCTTGTTGCCGTGAACTGCGGCAGCATACCGGAAAACCTCCTTGAAAGTGAGTTTTTTGGTTACATCAAGGGGGCGTATACCGGAGCTGAGAATAACAAAAAAGGTCTCTTTGAAGAGGCCGAAGGCGGCACCCTCTTTCTCGATGAGATAGGAGAACTGCCGCTGGCACTTCAGGTGAAACTCCTCAGAGTTCTGCAGGAACATGAAATACGGCCGGTCGGTGGCGGAAAGACAAAAAAAGTTGATGTACGGGTTATTGCAGCAACAGCCAGAGACCTTGAATTGGAAATGGCGAGAGGGGCTTTTCGGAAAGATCTGTTATTTCGGCTCAACGTAGTGGTGTTAACCTTGCCGCCTCTACGGGAACGCAAAGAAGACATTCCTTTGCTCTGCACATCGTTTCTGGCAAAACTCAATGAGCGATTCGGCAAACAACTGCAGCAAGTCTCTTCCGAAGCATTGTCACTCCTGCTGCGCTATGAATGGCCGGGCAATATCCGAGAATTGCAAAATGTCCTGGAGAGGGCAGTGATTTATGCGGGTGGCGATCAAATTCTCGCTGAACATCTTCCCGAAAAGTTCCTTGATCCTGGTGTTGCATCAAACCTTTATGCATATCATCAAACCTGTTCCTTGAAACAGGGGAAACGCCTGATGGAGGAGTATCTTATCAACAAAGCACTTGCCGCGACCAATGGCAATAAAAGTCAGGCTGCAGCACTTTTAGAGATCAGTTATCCGGCCTTGCTGGCCAAGATCAAGGAATACGGCTGCACTGTTAAATAACTTTTTAACTTTGCCTTGTTGTTAACATTTTTGGCTATGCTGGAATTGCAGATGAATCAGACATTAAAGCCAAAAGAAGGTGGGACGAACACGGAATAAAATCAGGGAGTGTCCGTAATTTTTCGATAAACCTCTCGGCGATGTCCGATACGAATAACGAGCACAACCAGCTTCTGATCCAACACTTCGTACACCACACGATAATTACCAATCCGAATACGCCGTAATCCAGAGAATTCACCCTTCAGCACCCCTCCCGCAGTGGGATTGGTTTTAAGCATATCAATAGCTGTAATAATGCGAAGCCGATCCTCCCGCTTAACCTTCTCAAGCGCTTTTACTGCGCTCTGCTTAATGCTGACCGAGTAAGTCATGCTTGACAGTCTCCCAATCCAGTACAACATCAGCAGGATCTCGTAACACTTCTATAGCACGGGCAACATCCTCAAAATCATCCAGATAGTATTCCACAGCCTGTCGAACCACCTCGGCACGTGTCCGACGCAACTGGGCCGCCGCTGCATCCAATGAGGCGACCAACTCATCCGGTAATCTTGCTGTAATTTGGCTCATATTCACTCCTTAATAAAAAATGTCAGAAGATGTCGCTGAATGTCACATAGTGATAATATATCATCAAATGCAGTAATTCAAGAAAGAAAAACAAGAAATCAAAAAACAGATTGCACATTCCTTAATTGAGATTATGCGGATTAAAAAAACAATAAAATAGAGACACAACAAATCTTACTTCCTTAGGGGGCAAGAGGCAGTCTTCTCCACTTAGCTTGCGAGGCACTACTCATTCCCTTGTTATGAGAGACGGGGGAATGATTTTTTTTCGTGTTATTTCGAAGTCTTAGATTACATGCTGCGAAAATCATCCTGCCCCCGGAACTATTTCTAATTACCCTCAAAGGAAATGCGACTTGACTTCCCCATCCAACTGACGTACAGTAAATCTGTACATATTTTCACAGGAGATACCAATGTCAATTCAAACTACCTATACCGATGCACGCGCCAGATTTGCCGGCCTGTGCGATGCCGCGACATCAAACAGGGAAGTCATCATTATTCAGAGGCGTGGCGCTGAAGACGTGGCGCTTATTGCCGCCGATGAGCTTGCAAGCCTTCAGGAGACCGCCCATCTTCTGCGTTCTCCAAAGAACGCCAGACGACTTTTGGTCGCCCTCGAACGGGCATTGCAACGGTCAGAAAAACCTGAGTCATTGAAAAGCCTCCAGCATGAGATGGGGCTTGTGTGAAAAAGCTGGTTCCCGCGCAAGTAAAGATCTGCAGAGATGCTGTATTTCACCCTGAATTCAGGGAAGATCTTCGCCACTGGGTGGACACAGACCGGAAGATTGCATTACGGGCCTTGACACTTGTTGAGGCGACTCTACACGATCCATTCCATGGTATCGGCAAGCCGGAACCCCTGAAATATCTGGTACCGGGGACATGGTCACGACGCTTGACACAGGAACACAGAATCGTTTATCTGATAACAGATGACCGCATCGATTTTCTCCAAACACGGTATCATTATTAACGAATATAAATCTGACCCCTTTTGGGACCGACCCCTTTTTGGACCCTAGTTGCGAAGAATAATCACCGAAATGTATGGGGAATGAAGAAGAAATTAGGGAGTGGCCCTAATTTCTTGTTAGTTATCCGGCCTTGTTGGCAAAGACCAAGGAGTACGGTTGCGTTGTTAAATAAGTTATTAACTCTTGCCTTTTTGTTAACTTTTTTAATATAATCGAACATGCCACGCTGACGGATACGGCCAGGTGCTTTCGAGCATCATGTTAAAAATAGAGAGATTATTCCACAGCCGTTTCCTAATTTGTATTGGTGTGTTTATTGCATAGACGAAACTGTGATTCAATTTGCGCAGACATTTCCGACCATTTTTTCAACAAGTGGACAATTATGGATCATACGATGGATAAGGAAAAAGAGATTAAATATTGCCGTAGGAAGTCTTTGCGAGCTTTGCGTGGTTTTACTTTGGTCGAGGTTATGACGGTTCTGGTTGTTATCAGCATTCTCGCCTTGTTTGGCGCGCCCGAGGTGATGAACTGGCGGCCGAAAATGCGTTTGAAAAGAGCCGCAGATACGCTGTCGGAAAACCTGCAGCGGGCCAAGATGCATGCTATTAAGAATAATGTCAAAGTGGTTTTTACCTTTACCCCTGGGGGCGGGGCGCCTTGTAAAGGTGGCAGTTATTTAATCACAGAGAGTCCTGTTGTTGCAAATGTTGTTGTACCGTTAGAGACGATGATTGACAATGTATGTCTGCAAACAACTTTTGTTGCAACCGATGGTTTTACCTCGCGTGGGCTGCCGATTATCCCTGCACTAAAAACTGTCACAATCAGCAATGCCGATTTAAATGCCTCAGGCGACCCAACATTCAAGATTACACAGTCTATTGCTGGTGGTCTCAATCTCGACAAGGTGCCGCTATGATATCGCAAAACTTGCACATAAAAGAAAGCAACCAGGGCTTCACTCTGGTCGAGCTCATGATCACGCTGGCTATGTCCGGCATAATCGTTGCCGCCATCTATTCAGCTTATATTATCCAGCAGAAAACCTACTACACTCAAGGCCAGGTTGTAGAGATGCAGCAAAATATCAGGGCCAGCCTGGAGCTGATGTCCAGTGAGATTCGCATGGCGGGTTATGACCCTACCGGAAAGGCAGGGGCATCTATCACCTCGGCAACTAGAACACAACTGGCCTTTTCCCAGGATTTGAATGGCAATGGTAGCCTGAACCCAGCAGCAGTATCTCCGAACGACAATCCGAACGAAAATATAGCATACAGCTTTGCAGCAACTGATGATGCCAATGACAATGGAATTGTAGATACCCCTCCTGCCACACAACCCTCTCCCATCTCTTTTCGAAGAAATAGTAACGGTGGAGGCTTGCAAGCCATTGCCGAGGGTATTCAGGCAATTGAATTCTACTATACATTAGATAATGGCACCAAAACCTTGACTCCACCGCTTGATAAAATACAATCGGTCGACATCACTATGTTGGCGGTAGCCAGTCAGAGAGACCCAAAGTACACCAATACGGAAACCTATACTACTGCCTCCGGTGTTCAATGGACTCCAACTCTTCTATCCGGCTCGGCAGCTGGTGACAACTTCCGCCGCCGTCTCCTCACTTCTTCCGTCAATCTTCGTAACCATGGGTTGAAATAATGAACAAACTAACAAAAAATAACAAAGGTTTTACTCTCATTGAAACAGTGATTTCCCTGGGAGTTCTAAGCATCGGTATTCTGGCTTTGTTTGCCATGCAGACTCTTAGCATCAGGGCCAATGCCAGTGCCAGTCGGGTCACAACCATGGCCACATGGGGAGGCGATGAAATTGAAAAGATACTCACGGACAAGTATGCAAATGTTATCGATACAAATCCTATCAATGCGTCAGGCGATGGCAAATTTACCGTCAAAAAAACTGTTACCAAGAATACACCTGTAGAAAATATTAAAACTATTTTAGTTGTCGTCACCAATGTAATGGACGGGAAAGAGCTGACCTTACATTATCTCAAGGCCAACGAAGGCTCGATGTAGTTGAAGATATGTGCGAATGTTGCAGTAATAAGAAAAATTTTCTCGGTAGAGCGTTCTGAAAACATACAAAGTCGTAATTACCAATTTCGTCATAGGTGATACTCAATCATGTTAAGCCATTTACAAAAATTGAAAAACATCCTTCGGATTCAACTCTTTTTTCCTCGAAACGAAGATGGGTTTTTGCTGGTTCTCACTATGTTTATTTTGGTCGTGTTGACCTTAATCGGCATATCGGCAACAAACCTCAGCCGCATTGAACTGCAAATTGCCGGTAATGACCGTGTGCATAAAGAAACCTTCTATCAAGCTGATGGCGGCACGGAAGTAGGTGCAAATCTTTTAGAGGAAAATATTGCCTGTCCAACCGGTTTTACCGGGTCCGGGTCATCTCCACTATTGATCGGCACGGCAGAAATTACAAGAGATTTACTTCCTTCCGGCACACGCCTTAATTTCTGGACAAACGAGATCGACCCGGGATTACCACTCGCCACAGCTATTCCTTATCCTTCAGACACCCAGCGCCATATTCGATTTCCCGCAGATGATACGGTTCCTCACACCAATCTGCATTTTTTTGGCAATAGCAGCCTATCAACAGGCAATGCCATTCAGATGATTGCCGGCTATGAAGGCACCGGCTACAGCGCTGCAGCCGGAGGGGGGCAACTGGTCATCAATGTCGATTCGCAGCACATGGGAGTACTCAACAGCCTTTCGAACATCAGGGTAATCTGGCGTCATATAATAATCGGGCATGGAGGAACTTGTAAATATTAGTTGAACTTATCATGATAGTCGGCAAAAAATGCCAATTTTGATGATCAATGGAAATCAAGTGAGGAAATTTATGAAGAAAAAATTACTCGTTGTTGGAGCAGGGTTGATCTTAGGCCTCTTTCATCTGCCTGTAGGTGCTATTACTACGACAGGCAACGTAATAAAAAGTGGCGAGGCAAACGAGCCTATATCGAACGCCGCCCATTCCGACAAAACTTATCTGCTCAGCTGGCAAGACAATAAAATGCTGACGACCAAAGGAACATTTGTTACCGATGGTGTCGAGATAGTCAACGAATCCGGTATAGATAAGGCTGTAATTTCGTCTCAGAAAAAACTTCCTGTTCTTAAGTTTAATGGAGACGCGAATATAATCACCAAGATCATCATTTTGCCGAATTCATAAATAAATACCCTCTGTTCCATAGCCCGCTCTCCATCCAAAATGGACCCACTTGAAGAGGTACTAGCCATGCATCCACTCCCGACTGAAATCATGAAGAAGAGTAATCAATCATCATGTTTATTCACAGGTATCTGTTATTTCCTGTCCGCCGCCATGGTTTTGTTACCAGCGTTGATGGTTTTTGTATCTACCACGGGACAAGCAGAAACGGGTGTGAATTATCGTGCAGTGCCGCCATTCAATTCTACTAATGTCAAACCAAACGTACTTCTTATGTTGGACAATTCGAACAGTATGGATGAAGACGTTGATGGTGCGGCTGTCGGCAGTGATGCCGGCAACAGCAAATCGGAAATTGCCCGCAATGCCTTGAAAACCATTATTGATAACAATAATGCTACAATGCGTTTAGGACTAATGGCCTACAAACAGTCTGGAATCGTGAGTCAAGAGCTTCATAACAGTTTTTATTACTGTGATTTTGCTTCCGCTCACTATAATCCATACCTTGACCCTCCAACTCCAAAAGACCCATCGACCAACAAAAAACGTTTTCCCAACCCGACTGATACAGGCAATTTCATTTATTACGACACTGCGTTACCGTATTACAATGGTGTAAATGATGGAACCGCCTTTTGTTACTCTCAAGCTGCATCCCACACTTACAAGTGCTACCACACAAAGACTGGTAATTTAGCTACTCCCGCGAATGCGACACCAGCACAACAAACCGCATCCGGATACGCTGATTGGTTTCAAGATTACACTTTTGGCCCAACTGACAGTGATATAGCAGCAGGATTCACAGATTTCGGCGTAGAAATGTCTTGGGTCCATATCGGTAAAACATGGTTTTCCAACACCAGTCCTGGGCCAGGTTTTTTGCACTCGAGAATTGGAGACAGTGATGCAGTCCATATTACCGAACTCAAAAATCTCTTAGGTAAATCCCAATTTGTCTCGGCAATTAATGTGCCTCTGCGTAATGCGGGTTTGACCCCCTTGGCCGGTACTGTTGCGTCTGCAAAAAAATACTTTCAAGGCACTTTACCTGGCGCTGAGGACTCCACCGGCAGCACACCCATCTCGCCGATACAATACCATTGCCAGCAGAACTTTGTGGTTCTGGTCACCGACGGTCTGCCCAGTGTCAAGGCTGATGGAACTGTTGGCAGTACGGCTGATTTAATTGCCGAACTGAAATTAAAAATTACCGCTTTACGCGCCACCGCCGTTACTGGTTTTACGGACAATTTTGATATTAAAACCTATGTCATCGGCTTCGCCATACCCCCGGAGCTCGGTTCCCAACTGAATGGATTGGCAATCGCCGGCGGTACTGATGTCGGAGGGAAAGCGATACTTGCAAACACTGCCGCTGATCTAGCCGCCGAATTGGAAAGTATTTTCCTGAAGATAGGAGACCAGGCTTCATCCGGTACGGCCTCCTCAGTCATCTCTGGATCACGTTCCGGTGAAGGGGCTGTTTATCAAAGTGTTTTTTATCCTGAATACACTGATAACTCCGGCGCAAAGAATAAAATTACTTGGGTTGGAGCAGTGCACGCCTCTTTTGTCGACGCATTAGGACATATGCGTGAAGATACTAACGGCAACAGAATTCTTGATATAAACGATAAAATTGTTGTTTTCAGAAAACTGGCAGACAAGACGGTGGTTATTGATAAATATAGCCTCGTTGATTCAGTAGCCCAAGTTACAGATATCATCCTCCCTGCGGCCGCATCTTTAACCGGAAAATTCTTCTACCTCCCTACTGTAAGCGGCAAGTTTTATGTTTGGTATACGGTTGACGGCAGTGGTGCCGACCCCAGGCCGGCGCGTGATATGACAGGTATAGCGGTTGCCGTAGTCGCCGGAGATCTCCCGGAGGCGGTGGCAACGAAAACGGCTGCGGCGATCGATGCTTTAGGATACACCTTTGATGCTCCTATCCCATCGACAAGTACGATCACTATAACCAACGTGATACCTGGAGTCGTAGAAGTTATACCCTCCGGTGCGCCTCCTGAAAACGCCGGGGTCTTGAAGAGTGTAACCCAACCGGGTATGGGCGAAACCGAACATATAGACCCGCTCACCGGCACTCCAGAAGATATACAATATCTCTGGAACTCCAGCACCTGGCTGAACGGCATCACCGACTCTTCCCCCGATTTCAACATCACGACCCAAAGAGATCCTTATACCGACACGGCCAAAAAACGTCGGTATATCTTTACTTTTATCGATGCTAACCAAAACCGGATTGCTGGCCCTAGTGGCACTGGTAATGCATATTCTACTGAACAACGCGCCTTTGCGGCCACCAGTGTTGCAGATCTGGGCGACTCTTCTACTATCTTCCCCTATATCCCGTTGACGCCCAATTCCAAAGTATTGCCTGCCTATCTTGATATTGGCTCAGTTTCGGAAATCACCAGGATTGTGTTTTCATCACCCTTACCAACGGCCGGACAAAACTTTCTTCTCAACTCTGTAAATCAGATGTTTTATGTTTGGTTCACCGTGAACGGCAGCGGCACAGACCCTCTGATTCCCGGCAGGACTGCAATTCCGGTTGTATTAACTACCTCGGATACTACTGCCTCGAAAGTTGCAACTAAAGTAACAGCTGCAATCAACTCTTTTCCGGCCTTCAATGCTATTCGAACTATAGATACCATCAATATGACTCATACCAAGAAGGGGTCCGTTACCAACACAAGTTCGGTTTCTGGAATTACCATCTCCGTAACCCAAGAGGGTACTGATGACCCTGTGAAACGTGATGAATTTTTGCAGACGCAGACGCGACGCGTCATCAATTACATCAGGGGGGAGGATCAGGGAACTACAGCACTAGCATCAAGCGTTGGCACAATTCCGGCCTTTAGATCAAGAATGCTCGATCTTAACAATGATGGTACCAAGGAAACTACCTGGCGCTTAGGAGATATCGTCTATTCCAGCCCCACCGTTGTCAGTAAACCTCAGGAAGCGCTGCACCTTCTTTACAAAGACGAAACATATGGAACGTTTGCGGATAAATATAAACAGCGTAGAACGGTGATTTACACGGGGGCCAATGACGGTATGTTGCATGCCTTTAATGGCGGTTTTTATGAAGATCGTTTCGATGTCTATCCGATTGATACCGACCCGACTGATACCAACTCCCTTATCGGCGACGGCATAAAAGATGCTGAGTTTTTGCTCCAGCCAAAAGACAGCACTGGCAATACCATAACTTCAGGGTATGCAAGACATGATTTGGGGTCGGAACTGTGGGCCTATATTCCTTACAATCTCCTTCCTCATCTCTACTGGTTGGCAGATCCTAACTATGGTCATGTATATTATGTCGATTTGAAACCGCGCATATTTGATGCAAAAATTTTCACTGATGACGCTGACCATCCAGGTGGCTGGGGTACTGTGCTCGTCGGTGGCATGCGCTTGGGTGGTGGTAAAATCGCTATTGATACGAATCGAACGGATGGGAATATCGATAGTGAAGATCGAACCATGAGTTCTGCATATTTTGTTCTCGATATTACAAATCCTGAGGCTCCTCCAAGAGTTCTTGGAGAAATCAATTTTCCAGAACTTGGATATACCACCTGTTATCCTACTGTGGCCGCAATAAAGGATAAAAGCGCATCAGGAACGCACAATGATTGGTTTCTGATTTTCGGTTCAGGCCCGGCAGAGGCTGATGGATCACCCGGCGCAATTGGAGCACCCACCCGCACTACCGGGGAGTCTTTGACCAAGGCTATCAGTAAACAAAAAGGCAAACTGTATGTTGTCGATCTTGTTCAACTGGCGACGAACAAGGCTCTGAAAACACTTAATACAGCCGGGGCACTCACTGTAGTGGCATCAACTGATCATGGGTATTATAAAGACTTTACCGGTGACAAAAATGCCTTTATTTCTGACCCGATAACTGTAGACCTCGATCTTGACTATAGAGCAGATGCAGTTTATTTCGGCACGGTAAGCTACGATCCGGCAGAGATACTTGCTAACCGTTGGGGTGGCAAGATGAGAAGAATCGTTATGGACAAAAAAGTCACCCCTTCTACTATCGACCCCACGGATACAACTTCCTGGAATGGCAATAGTGTATTAATGGATCTAGAGACGACTCTCCATCAGCCGATCACCGCTGCAGCAACTATTGGCGTTGATCCAGAGGGCAACAACTGGGTCTATTTTGGCACCGGACGCTATTTTACCCGGGATGACGCACTTATTACAGACCAGGAAACGTTCTATGGTATTAAAGAACCACGAAGTGCAGTTTCGGCGACCGATCTTAAAAATTCATATGCAACAGTTTTACCCACAACAAATGTAGCTACCACTCTTTTTAACTCAACCAACATTGAAGTCAACACAAGCACCAAACTCGTCACCGGCGGAGGTTGGTCGGGCGCAACGTGGGGGCAATTTTTGACTGACACTAAAGCTAAAGGTGGGTGGTATTATAATTTTGATCACGATACTTCCCTTAGCCAATTTGAAAGAAATGTGAGTCAGGCAGCTTTGTTTGGTGAACTGCTCACCTTTACCTCCTACATTCCTTCAAATGATTTCTGCCTATATGAGGGTTCCAGTTCTCTGTACGGTCTTTACTATTTGACTGGTACAGCATCAAATGTGCCGGTTATTGGTACTACTGTCATTTCTGCTGCGACCTATAATAGCAAGAAAAAATCTCTTGGTCCAGGACTTGCCTCAAAACCCAGCATTCATGTCGGCACAAAAGACGGATCAACGGCCTTTGTGCAAAATAGTGATGGCTCTATCATCCCTATCCAGGAAGCTAATCCCGGCATGACAAAATCCGGCAGATCAGCCTGGAGTCAAAGAGAATAATCTGTTCTGTTGCTTTGAATGCGGCTAAATAGTTCATTCTGAAACCCTGCGCAACAAAGATGCCGTTTGGTAATCCAAACGGCCTTTCTTCTTTTCGCTGGAAATGCTATCATACAGGTAAAACAAGGGGCACTACCGGGTATTCAGATTGTTCCTTTCCATCTTTAGTATTAGTTGTCCCAATCACGAGCAGGGTAGGGGGACATGCCTTTGAAGTTTCATTGACAGGTCAAAAGATTTCTGAGGAAAACAAGGGACGCTTCCTGGTATTCAGATTGTTCCTCTCCATCTTCGAATTGATTAGATCTTGGGTCAGGCTTGCAAGTTTCCAACTTGAAAGAAAGGAGGCTGGCACCGCCCTGAAAATCATTGTGGATCGACTGTGAAAGTTCGGTGTTTATTGAATATACCGATATTTTACAGCAAAAGTAGACACTTCATGCCCTCGAATTGACGAAGCCACTTGCATTAAGGAATCGTTGGTAGTACATTCAAAGGTACAATAGGAGGTGCGATATGGGCAAGCTGTCAAATATTATTCCGGTGAGTGACTTGCGGCAGAGTGCTGCCAAGATCCTGAAACAATTGCGAAACAATAACGAACCTTACATTATTACCCAAAGAGGGCGGGCGACAGCGGTAATGATCGGCGTTGATGCCTATGAAAAATCTGAACACGAAAAAGAACTCCTGTGGCTTTTGGCCAAGGGGCAAAGAGAAATAGAAAGCGGTGAAGGATATGATCTGGATACTGTCCTTGCCGAAGCCGACGCCCTTTTGGCCAAGAATCCTTCGTGAAGGTTCAATTTACCCCTGCTGCCCGAACTCAATTTCTTTCTGTGTTGGCATATATTCATAGGGATAAACCTTCGGTAGCAGTTAATTTTCGGCATCGAACTGAAAAAATTTTACGAAGGTTGTGTGAATTTCCTGAATCCGGAGGAATCATACCGGAATTTCCAGAACTTCCTTTCCGGGAGGTGGTTATTTCGCCATACCGGTTTTTTTATGAAATCAAAATCGATGTCGTTTGGATTATTGCAGTTTGGCATGGAGCACAGATTCCAAAGGACCCTGTAGGTTAACGCCAAAAGAGATAAAGGTGTGCCTTTTTTAAAATAGGGACACTGCCCGGTATTTAAATCAACTTCGCATTGATAAGATAGTCGTAGTGATCTTGGGTCAGGCTTGCAAGTTTCCAAGTTGAATGAAAGGAGGCAAACTCACTGCCCTGAAAATCATAGAGGATCGACTGTGGACAACACCCTTGATTCTGTGTATAATATACGCATAATATACACTAACCCCGATAAACAGGATAAGTTACCTTCACGAAATTCATTCTAAAAAACAAAAAAAGAATTTCTAGGATACAAAAGGAGGTGTTCTGTGCAAAAATCCCGAATAAATCTCACTCTTGATGCTGATTTGGTCGAATTCATCAAAGAGTATGCAGAAACTCAACGAACTACTGTTTCCGAAGTGTTCACCCAATTTGCTTTAAAATTGAAGCGGAATAAAGAAAACGATCCGACTGAAGTGATACTTGCCGATCCGGTATTTTCTGAATCCCTCCTTGAAATAATGGAGCGGATCAAAGATGGTCAAGTAAAATGGAAAAGCTATGATGAGGTGTTTGGATGAACCTCGTTTTCAGTGAGGAATTTGCTGCTTCGGTAAGGAAGCACTGTTCAATCAGGGATGCCATCCGAAAGAAGGTGGACATGATTGCTGAGAGTCCAATCGCTTTGGGTGAGCCACTAAAAGGAAATTTCCGGGGTTACTACAGTTGTCCTGTTCGACGAAATTTTCTGATTATTTTTTTATTCTGTTCGCTATGCAGGAAGAAAAAAGACGATAAAATTGTTCTTTGTTCGGATTGTTCAACGTGCAGTGACGACACAATAAAATATATTGCCCTTGGTCCACATGATAAAGCATATTTTGGTTGATCGAGAGTTTTAATAAATCACAAGGCGATAGCTTCCCTGATTTTCTCGATTCAAACACTGCCCGCGCTCTGCCGTAAAGAATAAATTGCTTGAATTGTAGTCGCAATGTGACTACATAAAATCTCCTAGGAGGGCTGCACTGAAAAGCCCGAAAAATATTCAAGGAGCTCTGCTGTGACTACCCATAATACCTACGTTCGTGCTCGTATTGACACCGAGACCAAAGAACGCGCAGCCTATGTGTTAGAAGAGATGGGCTTATCAATCTCTGACGCTATTCGCTTATTAATGCTGCGTGTAGCAGAAGAACACCGATTGCCTTTCGAGGTCAGGGTTCCGAACGCCACTACTCGCAAGGCAATTACTGAACTTGAGGCAGGAAAAGGGAAAAAATTTTCGAGCATCGACGCATTAATAGCAGATTTACATGCAGACGATTGATCGTTCCTCGGCATTCAAGCGTGACTATAAGCGGGAGGCATCAGGTCAACACCCAGCAACACTCGATGCAGCCCTGACGACCATATTGACGGCATTAATAAACGATGACCCGTTAGAGCAAAAGGTATCGAGATCATGACTTGATTGGTTATTGGTCAGGTTACCGCGAATGCCACGTTAAGACTGACCTGCTGCTAATCTACCGCAAACTGGACACCGACACACTACGGCTGGCCCGTCTTGGTTTCCATAGTCAACTCTTTGGGTAAGAGGTCGGGGCCGGAATGGTGCCGTTGTCGTCAAGCACGGTTTCAATCCACAAGGCGATAGCTTCCTTGCTGTTCATATATTGTGTATATTACGCAACGCAATAATGATTGTCAAACTGCACTTACAGGCTGTTTTTGCAAGTTCATATACGGTGCAGAGTTACCAAAAACTGAGCAAGGCAACACTATTTGTTAAAAAAATTGTGCAACTATGCATTCTGTCGGAAATATGTAAGATTCATTTTGTAACCTCTCTTTAAGTTTGGTCCGCAACGTTCAAATTTTAATAAGGGAGAGAGAAATGAGAAATGAAAAAGGTGTAACTCTTGTTGAGGTTGTGAGCTGCATGGTCATTTTGAGTGCGCTTGCCGGAATGGCATCTCCAATGATTGGAACCATGAAAGCAAAGCTTGCATTGCATAGCGAAGTCTCAAAATTGGTGGGTGAGCTGCATAAGGCCAAACTTTTTGCGATCAAAAGTAATACCAAGGTTGTTTTTAAATATAATGAAAATGGCTACATGACCTTTATCGATGACGGTAACAACGGCGGTAGCAAAGAAGATTATATTCATCAATCAGGTGAACAGTTGCTCAGTGATGTAACCTTGGGGGATCGAATAAAAATTGCCGTTCCTGAAAGTACATTTACCTCTGACAGGACCCGCTTTTCAGGAAAGCCCGGTATCAGTGCAGGGGCGGTAGTGTTGCAGGGTAGTGATGGCAATAAAAGTAAAGTAATTGTTAATTCGATAGGCAGAGTACGGGTAGTAAAACTTTGAACAATATGATGAAAAGAGTATTAGTTGCATGAAAGTTACTGAGGATACCTCACATAATCAAGTTTCCATGGTTGGGCAAATTGGCCTTTTGCAAATGACGACAAGCTCTTTTCTCTTGACTTTTAGGTGAATATTTTTATATATATTCCCCTGTAAATGAATTGCCGTTCAGTATGCTGTACATAGGTTTGTGCAGCTTGAAGTTTAATAATTATAAACCTTTAAAAAAAAGAGGAATTCTATGTCGAAATTAGTTGCACCTCATGGTGGAAAAGGTCTGGTTTGTGCCTTGCTTGAAGGCGCTGCACGTGACGCGGAAATCAAAAAAGCAGCCGGACTCAAGCAGATTGAGATCTCTGCCCGCGCCAAAGGCGACCTGATCATGATGGGCATCGGCGGTTTTTCCCCGCTGTCCGGTTTCATGACCAAAGCCGACTGGAAAGGCGTTTGTGATAATTTCCAAATGGCTGACGGCACCTTCTGGCCGGTACCCATCACCCTCGACGTCACCACTGCCGATGCTGCTGCAATCAAAGTCGGTGACGAAATTGCCCTGGTTCGCAAAGGTGAAGTGTATGCAACCATGAAGGTCACTGAGAAGTTTGAGATGACCGATGCCGACAAGCGCTATGAGTGTGAGAAGGTATTCAAAGGCGAGGGCGAGGAGTCTGTCGGCGACAAATTCTGGCAGATCGCTCCGAAAGATCATCCCGGCGTCATCATGGTATTTGAACAGAAAGAGGTTAACCTTGCCGGTCCTGTAAAAGTACTTTCCCAGGGTGAGTATCCTGTAGAGTATCCTGATGTCTACAAGACCCCGGCTCAGACCCGTGCCATGTTCGAAGAGCGTGGTTGGGCAAACGTTGCTGCTCTGCAGTTGCGTAACCCGATGCATCGTTCGCATGAGTACCTTGCCAAGATCGCTGTTGAGGTTTGTGACGGCGTACTGATCCATTCTCTCATTGGTAACCTCAAGCCAGGCGACATTCCTGCTCCGGTACGTGTTCATGCAATCGACGTTCTTATCGAGAAATACTTCGTTAAGCAGAATGTAATTTCTGCAGGTTATCCTCTCGATATGCGTTATGCCGGTCCCCGCGAGGGCCTTCTCCATGCTACTTTCCGTCAGAACTACGGCGTCAACAATATGTTGATCGGTCGTGACCATGCCGGCGTTGGCGATTTCTACGGTCTCTTTGAGGCTCAGACCATTTTCGATCGTATTCCGATGACCGGAGATCCAGCCAAAGATCTTCTTTGCAAACCGATGAAGATCGATTGGACTTTCTATTGTCATAAGTGTGACGGTATGGCTTCTCTGCGTACTTGTCCACACACCAAAGATGATCGCGTCATTCTCTCCGGAACCAAACTTCGTAAAGCCCTGTCCGACGGCGCCGAGGTTGTTGACCATTTCGGTCGCGAAGAGGTTCTTGTTGTACTGCGCAAGTACTATGAGGGTTTGACCGAGAAAGTTGAAGTGAAAATGCAGGGTGCAGCCTCCGGCGCAGCCATGTAATTTCTGACTTCACCTCAGGAGCACAAGGAGATACTGCCGTTTGGTGGTATCTCCTTTTTTTTTGCAATTACTTCGGGTATGTTTTTTCGTTGACTGCGGTTTACCCGGCTAAACTCCTGAAAAGGACCTTTTTTCCCTGCAGAGGATTACATGTCGGTATTACAGATTGATCTTGGCGATAGAAGCTATCCTGTCATCATCAAGAATGGGTCTCTCAAAGAGATTGGCAAGGATCTCCAGGGAAAAAAAATCGGCAATCGTTATGCGGTCATCGCCGACGACTATGTGGCTGGTCTCTACGGCGATGTGTTCATGGCTATGCTTTCATCGGCTGGGATAAAGGCAGAGCTGTTTTCCTTTCGGCGCGGCGAGGCAAGGAAAACCCTTGTAACCATCGGTGATCTTGCCGGTCGCCTGGCCCGATCGGGATTTGATCGCAAAGACGCACTGATCGGTTTTGGTGGCGGAGTGACCGGGGATCTCACCGGCTTTCTCGCTTCGACATATATGCGCGGCATTCCCTTTGTCCAGGTGCCGACCACGCTTTTAGCGCAGGTCGACAGCTCGGTAGGCGGCAAAACCGGAGTGGATATCCCGGAAGGGAAAAATCTGGTCGGGACCTTCTATCAACCTCGAGCGGTTTACATCGATATTGCATTGCTCAAAACACTGCCACGCGAAGAACTCCTTGGTGGACTTGCCGAAGTTATCAAGTATGGGGTGATTCGGGATGCCGGTTTTTTTCAATTTCTCTGCGACAATCGGCAGAGAATTCTCCTGCTTGATGAAGAACTCATTGTGAAAACCGTTTATACTTGCTGCCGGATAAAGGCCGAGGTGGTCTCGCAGGATGAACGGGAAGGCGGAATGCGGCGAATTCTTAATTACGGTCATACGTTGGGGCATGCGGTTGAAGGGGCCTCGGATTACACTATTATTCATGGTCTCGCCGTAGCCATAGGAATGGCAGCAGCGGCAAGGTTAGCGGTACTGGCCGGTTTCCTTGAGCCGAGTGTTGCAAAAAAAATATCCGATACCTTAATTGCGTATGGTTTGCCGGTGGAAATTCCAAGAAATCTTGACCGTGAGAGAATGAAAAAATATCTGTTGACGGATAAAAAGACCATCGGGGGAAAGGTGCATTATGTCTTGCCCACAGAAATCGGCAGGACATGTATTGTTGCCGATCTTGATGAAAAACTGATTGAACACGTTCTTGCTTGAAAATTAATAGGAAAAGCATATGCCGATTTATGAGTTTTATTGTGATACCTGTAATGTCATTTTCAATTTTTTCTCCCCTCGGGTGAATACAAGCAAAAAGCCCGATTGTCCGCGCTGCGGCAAGAAGGATCTGTCCAGGCGAATTTCCACCTTCGCCACCATCGGCAAGGCCAAAGAAGATGGCGGTGACCAGTTGGCCGGTCTTGACGAGGCAAAGATGGAGCGCGCCTTTACGGCACTGATGCGCGAGGCGGAGCATGCCAATGAGGCAGATCCAAAGCAGATGGCTTCCTTGATGCGAAAATTTACTGCACAGACCGGTATAAACCTCGGTGGATCGATGGAAGAGGCCCTGTCGCGGATGGAAGCGGGCGAAGATCCGGAACAGGTGGAAAGTGAAATGGGTCACCTGTTGAATGAAGAAAATTTGAGTATTGAATTGATAAAGAAGAAGGCCCTGCGGGAAAATCGACCGCCCACCCATGATGAAAAGCTTTATGAATTGTAATTGCAGCGAATTTTTTATAATTGCCGCGTATAATAGCTCTTGCAGGCACCTCAGCTTTGCCTGCCTGTCTTTTAATGTATCGTCACATTGCCGTCAGGCGTGAAAAAGTGTAGTCCTTCCAATTCTTTTTGTCTGAGAAAATCCTGGACCTCTGCTTCTGTAATATTTAAAGATTTGGCTAAATCTTTAATATCGTAACACGGCTGGCCGTCGGCAGTATAATGACTTGGTTTAAGCTCCGGAAAAGAAGTGCCGGTTGCCAGGTTTGAGGCGTCGAGCAGCATTTGTCGTATTTCCACCGGCCCGTGCAGGATAAGCCATTTTACCGCTTCCGCCCAGACCTTGCTTTCAACTGTTTCGTGGGCAAGTACTTTCAATGCACTTTCCAGGTCCCAGATATCTTTAAACTCCATAGCTGATTTTCTCCTGCAGAGATTGGATGTAATTATGCTATATTAGCATCGAATACTATAAATGCTTTTGCAAACGGTGCAAGCCTTTGCCAACGAGAGGAAAAGAAAAGGGGAGAGCATGAACCAATTTGATGGTGGCATATTTCTTGAAAATATTGAGTGGTTTGATGAAACCGGCAAGGAACTGGTGCGGCGGTTGCCCAATGAGGGTTCCGGAGAGATCAAATTGGGCGCCCAATTGACGGTTCGGGAAAGCCAGGCGGCGGTTCTTTTTTACCAAGGCAAGGCCTGTGATTGCTTTGGGCCGGGCAGACATACCTTAAAGACCGCCAACCTGCCTTTACTGACCAAGATTCTCTCACTCCCCTGGCGCGGCGATAGTCCCCTCCGGGCAGAGATTTATATAGTTAATCTTAAATATTTTCCGGACCTTAAATGGGGTACGCAAAATCCCGTGGCCTTTAGAGACAAGGAGCTGGGCTTGATTCGCATTCGCGCCAACGGCATGTATACCATGCAGGTGGTCCAGCCGGTGCTGTTTATTAACTCGCTGGTCGGGACCATGGGCAAGATGGATACCGACGGCATTGCCGGTTATCTGAAAATGGTCATTGTCTCAAGGTTTAATGATTATCTGGGACAGACCCTTGATTCCATTTTCGACCTCCCCGGAAAATTCGATCAACTCTCCGAGCAACTGGTCAAGCGTCTTGCCGAAGATTTTGCCGATTTCGGCCTTCGCCTCAGCCATCTGTATATCACCTCAATCACCCCACCCGATGAGGTACAAAATGCCATAGACGATAGAAGCCGCATGGGCCTCATTCAAGATATGGATAAGCTTTTGCAAATGAAGACCGCAATGGCCATGGAGAAGGCTGCCGCAACCCAAGGGGAGGCCGGGGCAGGTCTCGGTATGGGGCTGGGCCTGATGCTGCCGAGCATCTTCGGGATGCGGCAGGGGACATCAACCACGGCAGTCGGTGGTGCAGCATCTGTTGGCGGTAATGTGGTGAACTGTCCCGATTGCCGGCAGAGTATCCCCGGCGATTCCAGATTCTGCCCGCTCTGCGGTCACCAACTTTTGCGTCTCGTCTGTTGTTCGAACTGCGGTAAAAATTTGACTCCCAAGGCAAAATTTTGTTCGCAATGCGGACAGCCGACCGATCTGAAAAAATCCCCGAAAATCTGCCCGCAATGCCGCATGGAAAACCTGCATAATGCCATTTTCTGCAATGATTGCGGCCTGAGATTGGGGTGACCTGCATGGATGTAACAATTGAACAAAGCTGTCCCTCCTGTGGGGCGTCGATTGTTCTTTTGGAAGATGATCGACTCATCAAATGCGCCTATTGCGATGTCAACAACTATCGCCTGGAAAGTCCCGGGGCAAGGTATATGCTCCCCAGTATTCACCCGGAACATATCGCCCCGGCGCAACTTTTTTATATCCCCTATCTCCGTTTTAAAGGCACACTATTTTTTGTTCGTGCCAACGAAGTAGGGCATAAGTTAATCGATACCACAAGGTTGGGGATTGATGAAGAAAAATTGCCTGTGTCACTCGGCTTACGGCCTCAGGCCATGAAGCTCTTGCCGGTGGTTTCTACTGTGGAGGGTGCCTTTATCCACCAAACGGTACCGACCAAAACTGCCTTTAGCCATGCGGCCATGCTCACTGAACTGTTCAATGGTAACGGTGACCAGACAATTTACCATCGGGCCTTTATCGGAGAGAGCCTCAGTCGCATATATCAGCCCTGCTATACTGACGACGGCATTGTTTATGATGCGGTGGTCAATAGACCTCTTGGAGCGGCAAAATGGCTTGCCGGGCAGAGGGACCAAAGCTGTTCCAGTAAGAGTTTCCGGGAACCGCAGTTCATTTCGACAATCTGTCCGGAATGTAGCGGGCTTCTTGCCGGAGAGAGCGACAGTCTGGTGCTGCATTGCCGCAACTGTGAATCCCTGTGGCAGGAAAACGCCAAAAAATTCCAACCCTTGTCATGGCAGGTGGTAGACTCCGAGGAGAGTTCGGCGCAGTATCTGCCCTTTTGGCAGATTACTTTCTGCACCAAGGGCTGGGATTTACAGAGTTTTGGTGATTATCTCCGGTTCACCAACCAGCCTGTAGTGGTCGATACCCTGCTTGATACTCTACCTCTTACATTTTGGATTCCAGCCTTCAAATTGAATCCTAAGGCGTTTCTGCAGGTTGCTGCGCAACTCACGGTTTGCCAGCGGCGAATTCCTGCCGGTGATAAACGGCGGCTGGTAAATGACCATCCGGTTACCCTCGGCCAAAAGGAGGCAGTACAGGCCATTAAGAGTGTCCTTGCCGTTACGACCTTAAGTAAAAGCAAAAAGCTGCCACTTCTGTCACAAATGACTATTGTTAATGCCCAGTGTGCGCTTATCTACCTGCCCTTTATCAAACATCCGAACGACTATATTCAGGAACACACCTCGGCGACCATTCTTGCCGCTGCACTACGCTTCGGCAGGAAGCTGTAGGCGTGGCGGGCAAAGCCAAGATATGAGGAAAATGTCATGACAATCCATGAAAAATGTATGCATGCGGCCTTGCAGCAAGCCCGTGAAGCCTTGGCCTGCGGAGATTTTCCGGTGGGCTGTGTTATCGAACATGGCGGAGAGATTGTTGCTTGTGGTAAACGAAGTAACAGTTTTGGACGAGTCAACGAGATAGATCATGCCGAGATTACCGCGCTCCAAGAACTTTTGGCCGCCGATAATTCCGTGGCGATGGACAAGGTCACCGTCTATTCTACCATGGAACCCTGTTTGATGTGCTTTTCAACCTTATTGGTGAACGGGGTGCGAAGCTTCGTCTACAGTTATGAGGACGCCATGGGCGGTGCGACCAACCTGCCTTTACCTCTGTTGTCGCCGCTGTACCGCGATCTGCAATTGACAATTGTCGGATCCGTTCTCCGGCATGAAAGTCTTGAACTTTTCAAAACATTCTTTTCTTCCCCAGAGTGTCAATATTTAAAGGACTCCATGTTGGCCACTTACACTTTACAGCAGGTGTAACACACGAACGGCACATTCAACCTTTCTCGGTTTTTAATACCGCATGAAGAAAATCGCCCGAACAGTTGGTTTTAAATCCGGAGAACGGAACATCTTTTTCCATATCCTCACGGCCTGCAATCTGTCCTGCCGCCACTGCTATATTAATATTGCACAGCATGGCAGTGCGACTTTATCGAAAGAGAAGATCGAAAAATGGCTGACCATTTTTGCCGATCCGGGAAAAAAGACAAATCTCATTTTACTCGGCGGAGAGCCGACCCTGCATCCGGATTTACCCTTTGTCATACAAAAAGCCAAGGAACTCGGATTTTTTGTGACCGTTGATTCGAATGGCTTTCTGTTTCATGATCTGCTGGAAAAAACCACCCCGGATCTTCTCGATTTCCTCAGTTTCAGCCTTGACGGTCCTGATGCGGCAAGCAACGATCCGATTCGCGGGAGCGGGGTGTTCGAGGTATGTGTAGCCAATATTCAACGAGCGGTGGCAAAAGGTTTCAATGTCAGTGTCATCTTTACCGTCAGTAGAAAAAATCTGCAGGCACTGGCAGGGATGGTGCCCCTTCTTCGTCGACTGAAGGTAAAAAAGTTCTTTATTCAGGTAATAGGGTTGCGCGGCAACTCAGCGCAAAACGACAGCGACGCAACCATGCAGGTGAGCCGCGAGCAGTGGCTGGCAATTGTCCCCGAGGTGGCACGCCAGGCCGCGGAACAAGGCATCCATGTGACCTATCCGCAGGTGTTTTTGCGACCGGATGAAAGATTTGAATGTGCCGGTAATGTCGCGGAAAATTTCTTTATTTTTCCCAATGGACGGGTGTATCAGTGCCCCTTGTGTGAGGATCATCCGATCAATGCCTACCGTATTGAAGACGACCGCCTCGTTAAAAATGAGGGGTTGACGGAAGAGCGATTTTTCCGACTGAATATCGTCGAAGGCTGCGTGATGAATAAATTGCTTCAGGCGGATAATATTGAATACGATAGCCAGGGAAAACCCGGGTATCAGATTTCCTGCTGTCTGCTTAAACGAGAGATCAATTGAGGAATTACGCCATCTTAGCTTTCGCAGCCTTGCGGGTGAAGATGGCTGTCAGAAAAATTCCTGCTTCATACAGCAGAAAAAGAGGGATGGCCAGAAGGGCTGTTGCCATGAAATCTCCGGCCGTGAGGAGGAAGGATAATACGAGGATGGCCATATAAAAATATTTGCGCTTTCGGCGAAAATAGGCGGGTTTGACGATGCTCGCCTTGCCTGCCATAACCATCAAAAAAGGTATCTGAAAAGAGATACCAAAGGCGAGTATGGTGCGGGCGATAAAAGTCAGGTAGAGACCGATTTTCGGCAGTGGCTCCAGATGTTCATTGGCATAACTCATGAAATATATGAGCATCTTCGGCAAAACAACAAAAAAAGCAAAACAGGCACCACCGGTGAAAAGTAACATGGCCCAAAAGACCACGGTAATTGCCAGACTTTTTTCATTTTTTTTGAGGCCGGGGGCGACAAAAATCCAAAGTTGGTAGAGGGCGACCGGCATGCCGGCGATGAGCCCGACCAGAAAGGCCAGTTTGATGTAGGCCATAAAGGCTTCGGGCAGGTGGGTATAGACAAGTCGGTAAACGAGGGGACTTGCGGCAAAAAGAGGAGTTATAAAAAAGGCGGCAATTTTTTCGATAAAGATATATGCCACAACCGTGCAGCCGACAATGGCAAGCAGCACCTTTACCAGTCGCCGTCGGAGTTCTTGATGATGCGGGCGAAACAGGGCAAGGCTTCTTTCGAGCGCCGGAATTGAGCCTTGGAGATTATAGTTAGCCATTTTCGGTCAAGTGATCGAATGTTGGTCTTTCCCAGGCTCTGCTCTGGTGGTGTCATCGGTTTTTTCCGGTCCGCTTTGGACTTCTGGCTGACCTTCACTCGCCGTTTGAGCAACATCGTGTCCCGGCTTATTGTCGGTCTGTCGCATCAATTCCTGATAAGCCTCGGCTGCCTGGTTTGCGGCAGTTGTTTCCTCCGGGGGGGCGATGCTGTGTTCCAGTAACTGCAATTGGGGATCCAACAGGTTGTTTTTCAGTGATTTTGCCGCCTCCTCAAGCTCCGGGCGGATTTCAGCAAGAGGGTTACCCTCCTCGGCAAAAGAAGTTTTCAAGCTTTCCGCGGTCTTTTTTAATTCCATCAGCCCTTTGGCTAAGGATCTTGCCAGGTCGGGGAGTTTGTCGGGTCCGATGACGATAAGTGCCAGCGCCATGATGAGGAGCATTTCAGGCAGACCAATGCCAAACATAACGAGTACCTCATAGGGTTGTCGACCGGACACTGTGCCCTGGTTGACAAGCGTATCACAAAGTTGTTGTGCAAATGAAGACAGTGAGGGCAAAAGTTATGCCCGGCCGAATTGGAAAACCGAACGGAAACGAGGGCGAACGGCGTCCCAAATGTAAGGTATTTCACAGAGTGTGTCAATGCTTGAGGAAGGCTGAGGTCTTTGATAAAACCCCTCATTACTCTTATAACATATTGATATTGTGATATTCAGTAATGGTGAAGAGATCCTTGCTTGTGTTAAATAATATTGACAATAGTCTTTAGGTTTATTATATTTATCAACTTTGTCTTGCGCGTATTTGTCGTGAACTGTCAGGCTTGATGCGTTCTTCACGGCGATTGTTTACAAACCTCTGAGAGGAGAAGGTCGATGTCCAGTGTTGTGGTTGTTGGAACTCAATGGGGCGATGAAGGGAAGGGGAAGATAGTCGATTTGCTGACCCGCTATGCCGATTATGTTGTGCGATTTCAAGGCGGTAATAACGCCGGACACACCCTGGTGGTCGAAGGAAAAAAATTCATATTCCATATTATCCCCTCGGGTATTCTTTATAAAGACAAGAAATGCATGATCGGTAATGGTGTTATTATTGATCCTGCCGTGCTGATTAGCGAGATGGACAAACTGCGGGATCAAGGCCTGGAGGTTACCCCTGATCGACTGATGATCAGCGAGAGAGCGCATCTTATTATGCCATATCACGCCAGCCTCGACCAGGCTGGGGAAGCTGCTCTCGCCAGCGAAAAAAAAATAGGTACCACCGGCCGCGGCATCGGACCCTGTTATATGGATAAGGTCGGAAGGGGCGGGATCAGAGCTTGTGATCTGCTGGACGATGTCCTGTTCCGTGAAAAACTTCAGGCAGTCATTGAAGAAAAGAATTTTCTTTTGACTATGAAATTTAACAGTGCTCCGTTGGACTTTGAGCTCATCTATCGAGCATATAAGGAGTATGGCGAAAAGTTGATACCATATTTCGGAAATGTATCGGTAGAACTGGACAACGCACGAAAAAATAATAAAAATATTCTCTTTGAGGGCGCACAGGGGACCCATTTAGATATAGATCACGGGACCTATCCTTTTGTGACGTCCTCGAACACAATTGCCGGAAACGCCTGTAACGGATCGGGGTTTGGTCCGGCGCATATTGATGCTGTTGTCGGTATTATGAAAGCGTATACCACTCGTGTTGGAGCCGGGCCGTTTCCCACCGAGCTGTTTGATGAAACCGGTAATCACTTGCAGGATAAGGGCCACGAGTTCGGTGCGACCACCGGCAGGCGGCGCAGGTGCGGTTGGCTTGATGGAGTAGTCGTCAGTGATGCTACCCGGCTGAATGGCTTAACAAGCCTGGCGATAACCAAACTGGATGTGTTAAGCGGGCAGAAGACCATTAAATTCGCCACGTCCTATGATCTGGCAGGAAAAAAACTTACGGCTATGCCCTCGAACATCCGACAAGCCACCGAACTTACCCCTGTGTATGAAAGTCTTGCAGGGTGGCAGGAAGATATCGAAAAAGTGCGGGAATACGATGATCTTCCCGCTATGGCCAAAGCCTACATAAAACGTATTGAAGATTTTGTTGGAATTTCGGCAGATATTGTCTCAGTCGGCCCGGACCGCGTTGAAACCCTGCTCCTCCGGAATCCTTTTGAAAAGCAATGACCTCAACGGTGGTCAAAACACAGATTGTACACTTTGCATAATCGCACAATGGAACATAAAAGAGGTTATTAATGGCAAGAATTACCTGTGAAGATTGTTTGGAAGCAGTTGGAAAACAAAATCGGTTCAAATTGATCCATCTCGCCGTACAACGGGTGCGGCAGCATCGCCAGGGTGAACCCTTTCTTGTTGAAGGAAAAAACAAGGAGATCGTCATGACTCTCAGAGAAATTGCGGCATCCAAAGTCACCTTCGAAAATATCAACAAGCTTCCTGATGGTTCCAATAGCGCCAAGAAAAAACAAGAAATAGATATTGAACCCGAAGAGATCCTTTCGTGATACTAACAGCCCTACCGGTAAACTATGAGTAACGATTATTACGAGATATTATCCGTCAGCAGAAACGCTTCTGCCGGGGATATTAAGAAGGCGTATCGAAAACTTGCGATGAAGTATCATCCGGATCGCAATCCTGATGACGCCGAGGCCGAGGAGAGGTTCAAATCCTGCACTGAGGCGTATGAAGTACTGAGTGATGAGAAAAAACGTAAAATATACGATACCTATGGTCACGACGGCCTAAAAAACAGTGGCTATCGTGGTCCCGGCAGTGCTGACGATATTTTCTCGAGCTTTGGGGACATCTTCGGCGACCTCTTTGGATTTGGCGGCGGCAACCGAGCCGGTGCCGGAAGAGACGGCCCTATCCCCGGCAATGATCTGCGCTATGATGTGGATGTCACCTTTATGGAAGCGGTGCACGGGGTTTCCAAAGAGGTGCAACTCACCCGCCGTGACACATGCTGGACCTGCGAAGGGACGGGAAGCCGACCGGGCTATCAAAAACAGACCTGTCCGAGTTGTAACGGTCGAGGCCAGGTAGTGCGGTCGCAGGGATTTTTTCAGATGAGTTCTACCTGTCCGCAGTGTCATGGTGAGGGATCAATGGTCACCAATCCCTGTAATGATTGCCATGGAACCGGGCTTGTCGAAAAAACTAAAAAGGTTGCCCTGAAGATTCCGGCAGGTGTCGATACCGGTGCCCGCATGCGATTACGTGGAGAGGGCGAAGGTGGCCGTCGGGGAGGAGCATCGGGTGATCTGTACGTCATAGTGCATGTTCGGGAACATGAATTTTTCAAGAGGGAGGGCGACACCATTTTTTGTCGGTATCCGGTCTCCATGGCCAAAGCCGCCCTTGGAAAGAGTGTCGAAATCCCAACCGTGCATGGCAAAAAAAACCTCGATATCCCTGCGGGAAGTCAGTCCGGCGAACTCTTTACCCTGCGCAATGAAGGGGTTCCCAGCCTGCGAGGGCGAACCAGAGGGGATATGATAGTTGAGCTCCAGGTATTGACCCCCACCAATCTCTGCGAAGAACAGAAGAAAGTGTTGCGCGAATTCGACACGCTTTGCATAAAGCATGGCCAGCACCAGGAGGAAGAAGGGTTTTTCAAGAAGCTTTTCAATGAGGTGCTTGGTAAAAACTAAGGTTTACTTAAAAGACGTATCCAGCTTATCGGGGTTTGCGGATAGAAAGATAATGGCAGAGGAAAATAAGACAGTTTTCACCCACTTTGATAGAGAAGGCAATGCGCGGATGGTCGATGTTAGCGGCAAGGCTGAATCTGTACGCGTTGCTGAGGCCTGTGGCAACATTAAAATGACCGAACAGGCCTTTGGACTGGTAAAAAGCGGTTCAATGGCCAAGGGGGATGTCCTGGGAATTGCCAGGATTGCCGGCATCATGGCAGCTAAAAAAGTTGCTGCGCTTATTCCGTTGACCCATCCGTTGATGATTACCAAGGTCGATATTTCCTTTGAGCTTTGTTCTGAGGATTTCTCCATCAATATCTTTGCAACAGTCGGAATTTGCGGTAAAACCGGTGTGGAAATGGAAGCTCTGATGGCTGTTTCTATTGCAGCCTTAACTATTTATGATATGTGTAAAGCTGTTGATAAATCGATGGTTATCGGTAATATTCGGCTTCTCAAGAAGACCGGCGGCAAAAGTGGTACCTACGTTCGGGGGTGTTGACTCCGAATGGTATTTGAGTGATATTTAAGTGTACGAAGGAGGTTTTCAATGGACAAAGTGCAACTCGAACTATTTCGGAAGCAACTCTTGCTGAAACAACAGGAAATCCTGACGGATGCCGGAAAGACCATGTCGGAGATGACCGACCAGACATCCAATGTGCCTGACCCAAACGATAGAGCCACTTTGGAATCGGGGCGAAGCTTCGAGCTGAGAATCCGTGACCGGGAGAGGCGACTCCTGACCAAAATCGACGAAGCTCTTGTTCGGATAGATGACCGGAGTTACGGGGTTTGTGAAGACTGCGGTGAAGAAATCGGGCTAAAACGACTGGAGGCCCGACCGGTAACCACATTGTGCATTGATTGTAAAACAATCCAGGAAACTCGAGAAAAATCCGTGGGACAATAGATCCACATGCCGGAACTACGCAAAGATCCTGTCCTTGGACGATGGATAATTATTTCCAAGGAAAGACAGAAGAGACCGACTGATTTCCCTGTTGAGGTTTCTGCGGGACTTGGCGGCTTTTGTCCTCTTTGTCCGGGCAATGAATCTTTTACCCCGCCGGAGGTTCTGGCCTTCAGAGACGGCGGAAAGCCGGTTAACGGGGCTGGATGGTCCGTGCGGGTTGTGCCCAATAAGTTTCCGGCATTGATCATCGAAGGCGATCTCTCAAAAGAGGGGATAGGGCTCTACGATCGTATGAACGGGATCGGAGCCCATGAGGTGATCATTGAAAGTCCCAACCACAACCATAACTTTGCCGATTTTTCGCCGGCGGAAATGGCCTTGGTCTTCAAGGCCTATAAAGAGAGAATCGTTGATCTTGAAAAAGATTTGCGTTTTCGATATGTTATGGTGTTCAAGAACCATGGCCGGGCAGCTGGGGCCTCGCTGGAACATTCGCACTCACAACTCATAGCCTTGCCGATTCTGCCACGGATGATTGTCTCAGAACTTGAAGGGGCGCAATCTCATTATAAATACAAGGAACGCTGCATATTCTGTGATATCATTCGCCAGGAGATACAGCAAAAAGAACGGATAGTATGTCAGAATGATCGGTTTATCACCATTATGCCGTTCGCTCCTCGAACACCTTTCGAGATGTGGATCCTCCCCAAACGCCATTCTTCGGCATTTTATACGCAGAATGATAGTGAGCTTTATGCCTTGGCGGAACTCTTTTCCGAATCCCTGCAGCGCCTCTGTAAATGCATTCCCAATGTTCCTTACAACTATGTACTGCACACTGATCCGCTTCGTTCGGGCGGACTCGAGTATTTCCACTGGCATTTTGAGATCGTTCCCAAACTGACATCCATAGCAGGCTTTGAGTGGGGTTCCGGGTTTTATATAAATCCTTTGCCACCGGAAGAGGCTGCATTGTTTTTGCGTGAATCTCTGACGCTGCCTTGAAAAGGAGGAAACAGTGAAAAAACTGCTCCTAGTCGATGATGAAGAATCAATTCAGATGGTCTATCGCGAAGAATTCGAAGGTGATGGTTATCAAGTGGTATCGGCACTTAACGGTCAAAGCGGTCTTGATAAATTCAAGGAAGAGAATCCGGATTTAGTCATCCTCGATATTCAAATGCCCGGCCTGAACGGTGTTGAGGTGCTTCGCCAAATGAAGATGCTCAACCCTTCGGTGCCGGTTATACTCAGTAGTGCCTATCAGGGATTCAAACGTGATCTCGGCACCTGGGCCTCTGATGAATACGTTGTCAAATCGGGTAACCTTGACGATCTCAAAGCTACTGTTCGCAGGCTTTTAAAAGAAACGTAGGTTGCAGTCGCGTCCCGGTGGTCTTTATTCCCGAAAAAGCAGAATATTGTGGTTTGCATCGAATGAAAGATATTCAAAGTCAACTGGACAGCCGGAAAATCAACATCAAGAAAGTCGGCGTCAAGACTATTTCCTACCCCATCACTGTTCGTGACAAGGCGCAAAAAAGACAACAAACCGTTGCCACGGTAAATATGTATGTCAATTTGCCGCACAAGTTCAAAGGCACGCACATGAGCAGATTCGTTGAGATACTTAACGAATTTCACGGGGAAATTGATATTAAAAGTTTTCACATGGTCCTTGGAAAAATGAAGGCCCGCCTTGAGGCCGAAGCATCGCATCTGGAAATCGATTTCCCCTATTTCCTCCACAAAGCAAGGAATGGCGAAGCAGGACATCTGGCGCATTATCGTTGCCAAATGCACGGTTCCCTGGAAAAAGACGATGATCTGAAGCTCAGCGTCGAGGTGCCGATCAGTCTGCCTATTGCCGATAAAACGCCGCATCGGTTGCCGGGATCTCTGGGGAGATGGGGGAAAGCCGAGGTTAGTCTACGATTTCGTCAATTTTATTGGATTGAAGATATAATCCTCCTCATCGAAGAAGCGGTGCAAGAGGAATTAGGGAGTCTTGCCGCAAAAGAACGAAAAGTGCTTTCAGTTGAAGCACTTACTCGGAGAGTGGGGGGGGTTCTTGAAAAAATTCAGGCTATCAAGTGGTTTTCAGTGCGCATTCATAACTTTGGGGATGAGTGCTCTACCTTTGCGGCCATGGAATCCTGTTGAGCCGTTATCAAATATCAACCTTATACTGACAACATATTCTCATGCGAGATCTACTCTTTGAAATTGGAATGGAAGAGATACCGGCAAGTTTTCTTGAACCGGCACTTGCGCAACTGCAAAAACGGTTTTCCGAGAAGGCGTCGGAATTAAAAATTGGTTTTGGAACTTTGGCGACCTTGGGAACACCTCGGCGTCTCACACTCATTGTCAAGGATGTTGCCGAAAAACAGGAAGATATCACCCAAGAACTGCTTGGACCGTCAAAGAGTGCCGGATTTGGCAGCGACGGAAAAGCCACCAGGGCGACCGAAGGGTTTGCCAAATCGAAAGGTGCCGATGTTGCTGATTTACTGGTGGTATCCACTCCTAAAGGCGAATATCTTATGCTCATGCGGCAGCAGAAAGGTGTGGCAACCGCAGCACTCTTGCCGGAACTCTTGCATGGCCTGATTCTCGATCTGTCATTTCCCAAATCGATGCGTTGGGGCAATAACCGCCAGACTTTTGCCAGACCTATACAGTGGCTG
Source organism: Desulfobulbales bacterium (assembly GCA_038211245.1). Taxonomy (GTDB): domain Bacteria; phylum Desulfobacterota; class Desulfobulbia; order Desulfobulbales; family Desulfocapsaceae; genus Desulforhopalus_A. The sequence continues at coordinate 33,579 of JBBQVT010000006.1, forward strand.
GTGGCGATTTTTGGTAACGAGGTGATACGATTTAGTCATGAGGGGATTGAAGCCTCGAATAGCAGTGGCGGACACAGATTTCTTGCCAAAGAACGATTCCAAATTGACTCTGCTGCAACCTATCAGCAGCAATTAGCCGACCGATTCGTAATGGTTGACCCGGTCAAGAGAAGAGCGCGGGTAGTATTGGAAATCAAACAAGCAGTTGCTCAATCTACCGATTTGCCGGATGCCCATGTGGCTATTGATGAGGCCCTTGTTGATACCGTTACCAACCTTGTTGAAATGCCATACGGTATTTGTGGCGTATTTGATGAGAAATTTTTGCAACTTCCAGCAGAGGTGCTCATTACTTCAATGCGTGAACATCAGAAATACTTCCCGGTTGTTAATTCATCAGGGAAATTACTTCCTGGATTTGTTGCTGTCAACAATACCAAGGTGAACGATGCTGCCATTACCCGAAAAGGCCATCAGCGTGTCCTTCGAGCAAGACTGGAAGACGCTCTATTTTTCTTTAACAGCGATCGAGAAATTCGTCTTGAAGACCGCACCGCTCAATTGAACGGCATTATCTTTCAGGCAAAGCTCGGGACTATGCTGGAAAAAAAAGACAGATTGGTCAAGCTTGTGAAAACCTTGGCTGATACGGTTGACCCTGCGCTTGCAGAGGGCGGCTGTCGAGCGGCGTTTCTTTGCAAGGCAGACCTTTTGTCAAATATGGTTGGCGAATTTCCAACTCTGCAGGGAGCAATGGGTGGAGCCTATGCTCTGCATGACGGGGAGACCAAGGATGTAGCCACAGCTATAAATGAACATTACATGCCAAAGCGGGCCGGTGCTGAAATTCCTTCGACCGACATCGGGGCAGTACTCGCCCTGGCTGACCGACTCGATACCCTGGCCGGATGTTTCGGAATTGGCCAAGTGCCGACAGGGACCGCTGACCCCTTTGGCTTGAGGCGTATTTCCCTGGCCATTCTGCATATTATAGAGGGAAAGGGCTACAGCCTCTCTCTGCACGAACTCGTACATAAAGCCCTTGCCCTGTATGGCAACAAGGTAGCCGGCGGCAATGACACGGTCGCAGCCGTTATCAATTTCATTAGGGGCAGGTTCGCCAATGACTGTATCAGCCGCGGATTTGCAGCTGATGCGGTCGATGCAGCCGTTACTGTCGGCTTTGACGATGTGAATGATTGTCTGTTGCGCCTTCATGCAATTCTTCAGCTTCGCAAGGAGCCTGCTCTTAAGGTTCTTGCCGCTTCATACAAAAGAGTGAAGAACATCATAAAGGATAACCGGGATACTTTAGTAAACGTCAGTCTTTTTGAACACCAAACGGAAAAAAATCTCTACGACCTTTTTCTGGAAGTACAAGAAGAGATGGGAAAATGCATTGCCGGCAAGGAATATGTAAAGGCCCTTGAGGTGATGTTGAGAATGAAGGAGCCCGTTGACGCCTTCTTTGATGATGTGATGGTTATGGCGGAAGATGCGGCAATACGACAGAATCGACTCAACCTTTTGACGGTACTGGGGGATCTCATCCTCCAGATTGGCGATATCTCGCTTCTTCAGGAAAACTGATCTCCTGGTTTTGCATCTTTGAGCAAAAACAAGAAGGGTGTTCAAACTGAAGAACACCCTTCTTGTTTTTCAACCCGGTAATACGGTTTGATTATTACTTTTTGGGATGACAGGTTTCACACTTGTCAATCTTCTTATCTTTGATTGCCGGATCATCTTTTTTTGTTTTGTGGCATTCGACGCAATTGCCATGACCGGCACCTTTAAGGGTATCAAGTGCCAGTTTGTCTTTCATTTTGCCCGCAAGAACGGTGGCATTATGGCATGCGCCACATTTTTTAATTTCCTGCCCTTCAGTATAAGGAACCTGTTTGCCGTCGGCCGCCATTCCATGATGGCATTCTGCGCATTTAAAGGCGTCCTGATGTTTTTTATGTGAAAATTGCACCGGTTTTTTGCCACCCTCGCCGAGGGTGATATCTGCAGGCCCGGGATTAACGGCAGCAGAAGCGAAAAAAACCGTTCCTAGCAACATACACAAAGATACAACACTGCAGGCGATAATCTTCTTCATCTTGTTCGCTCCTTTCTTGGTTAAATGAATTTAATTATGGCAATTCCTCATCGACTTGATCACCTTGTTTATACAAGTTTCATGAGACTTTGTCAAACAGGCTAACCATTTGTTAATAATAAGAAAATAAATTTTGGTGAAGTGAATCATGAAGGAGATCCGTAGCTGTGCAACCCGGAGAGCAGAAAATTAACTCCGTAGTACGTAAACAATACAGAAACCATCCCTAATATGGCAAGCCAAGCGATTCTTTGGCCCGACCAACCTCTGGTATACTTTGCATGCAGGGTTATGGCATAAAAAAACCAGGTAATAAGAGACCAGGTTTCCTTTGGATCCCAACTCCAATACGTTCCCCAGGCAGAATTGGCCCAGATGGCACCGGAGATTATCCCTGCACTCAACCAGATAAAACCAAATATCAAGGTCTTATGGATCAAATCATCAATGAAGGACAAAGACGGAAGGTGGTTGGATGTGGCCGGCAAGGATTCAGAAGCGGATTTTGATCGGTTTTTCAGAAGATACATGATCCCTAGGGCAGCAGCCACAGCAAATGCAGCGTAGCCGACGAAACAGGTGATTACGTGAGCGATGAGCCAGTTGGATTGCAAGGCCGGAACCAAGGGTGAGATGCTTTTACTAATATTACTGGAAAATGAGCCATAAGCCATGGCAAGAAAGGCAAGTGGAACCGCAAAGGCTCCGATCATCCTGGTCTTGAAAATCCATTCCATAGCTAAGTAAAGGGCAATAATGGTCCAGGCGAAGAATACCACCGATTCGTACATATTGGTAAGAGGGGCATGACCGATCCCCATCTGGTATGACTCGACCCACCGTAAGCCGATGCCGGCAGTTTGAATAATAAATGCAGCAAGCGTAAATAACGTGGCAAAGATGCCTAGCCGGGGCGTCTTAAACACCAGCAAAACGACGTAGAGCAGTGTCGAAAACAAGTAAGTAAAAGTCGTTATTCCAAGTAATTGAGAACTATCCATGCCTTTACTCCGTATGCTTTCTTATAGCCGATATTTTTGGTAGTATGAGAATGATTGAACTGTGCACCACGGTTCGTTCCCTTGCTTCTACCTGTCGAGGTGACGAATTGTCTGCTCGATAAGATCTTCAAGTTTGCTGAACACTTTTGCGAAAGCCGGCTTATTCTTATTCGACGAACCGGCCAGAGACACCAACCCTTTGGTCGCGGTAATTTGCTGATACAGCCAAATTCTTTTGTGCGATAAGAAAAAGGCCATATACAATCCAAGTAAGAGGAGCCCACAGCCGGTATAGACTATCCACACTCCCGGGTCCTTGGAGACCTGAAGGCCGGTTGAATACAACTGTTTGACTTTCAGGGAATAGTTTTTTCCCTGGCTGCTGATTGCAACATCTTCGTTATTGGTCAGCCATTGCGTGATAGCCGCATCATCGCCCGCTTTGAACCAGATTTTGGCGCGTACCGCTCTCTGCCCGTCTGCCTCGGCGTTGATAATCCCAACACGAATGTTTTTATCGTCCCAAGATATCTGTTGTTGAAACGGTACAGAAAATTGTCGACTTTCACCGGTTGCTGTTTCGGTGATCCAAGCAAGAAACTCCTGGTGTCCCTGATAACTGGATTGGTAAAAGGTGATGCCTTTATGGGTCAACGGGCTGTTCACCTTAATATCCTTTTGCAAGATTTCCCGGCCATTTTCAAGGATCGTGAGACTGCTCTTATACTCTTTGGGCATGCCGTTATCATAGAACTCGATACTAAAAGCGTCATTACGAATTGAAAAACCAAGGTCAATCGGAATGGAATCGGGATTAGTATATATCTTCTCCGTTTTGCGCAATTCCGGAATCATGACACTGCCCTTGAAACCAAGGAAATTACCGATAATGGCCCCTATAAAAATAATCAGAATTGACGAATGGACGATATACACTCCGGCTCGGCTCCAGCGCCCCTTTTGACTGAAGAACAGTACGTTTTCACCAATTTTTTTCGTTTCGCACCGCCATCCGCAGGCGGCTAAAGCTGCCTTCCAGTCAATGCTGGTAAGCCTTTCAGACGATATAGACCACTGCCGAAAAGAACTCATTCTTTCAATACGTTCCACGGAGATAGCAAGATTGTCGGCGGTAATAATACGCCAAACTGCGGGAAAACGGTCAATGCTGCAAATGAAGAGGTTGGTGCTGAGCAATCCGAGGAGTCCGTAAAACCACCAAGAAGAGTACATGGTGGAAATATCGAGAATTTGGAAAAACATCGCTGTTTTGGCACCAAATTTGGTGACATAGAATGTTTGGACCTCTCCTTGGGGAATAATAGTGCCAATAATAGATGTTATGGCAATGGAACTGAGGGTCAAGATTGCCAATTGCACGGAAGCGAAGAATGTCCAAAGCTGGTTGATCAGTTTCATTCTGGAATGGGCGAGGTAAGAGAAAGTGAATGGTTTATAGCGTCCGGCAATAAACTGGAATCTTCCGGCAGCACAAGAATTATCTGATGATAAACATTTTTTGTGCAACTGTACCACAATTTTTGTTGATAAACTTCATTCAAAAAAACATTGTTTCTGATCAAGTTCTTTTCAATGCATGCCATTGATGTAAAAGTACTTGCCAATCATCAGAAAAGAGGTTAATAACCCAGATTCTTATTCGTTATTTACTAACAAACCATTCATGCATTCCACCGTTTGCCTGTGATTGGGCCGGGGAATGGGATAGAGGGAGAAAAACATGGCGAAAGTATGCGAAATCTGTGGCAAGGGACCGGTAACGGGCAATAATGTATCCCATGCACATAACAAGACTAAAAGACGTTGGCTTCCCAATTTAAAGACGGTACACATGGCAAGTGCCGGAGGGAATACCCAAAAAACCAGGGTCTGCACCAGATGCATCAGATCAGGAGCAGTTATAAAAGCAGCCTGAAAGAAATACTGATTACCATCGAAGGCGAGAGGAAGACATTCCTGCTCGCCTTTTTGTGTTTAAATTGGTCGTTGCTGAACGTATCTATCCGCTTTTTTGAGATGAGGGATATTCCATGAGCGCAGAAGAAATTAAATTTCTAAGCTACCACGAGGCGGTAAAACTTGTAGTGGCAATCCAAGAAGAAGAGGATGTCGATACACCTGAAAAACGTATTCTCATGGTTTACGGTTTGGACGAAAAAGAACTCTGTTGGTTTGACTTTGAAGAAGTGATGGCGGCTGTCGGCAAGGTTGAAGCAGGTCAAAAAAAAGAGGCCGTACAGAATTACATTCTCAATCGGATACCTGATTGGGTACATGAACTGTAAGAAGGAATATCTGTTCCATGTTGCCGAGAGGCTTTTAATCGGTTGTTTTCAGCCACTCCCGCAACGGCATAGCGAACAGGCCACAGCGTGAGGAAGAATTGTCGGCACAGCTATTGCTCAACTCCTTTCCTTGGAGGAATATTGATGCCGGTCGGTCGGCAGATACCACGACGACAATGGTTTGCGGATGCTGGGAGGTAAAACGCAGAGCAGAGTTGTAACGGGCGCCGCGCGATCTATCCTCATTCGCTACCCTGTGGCCATCCAGCAAACATGCAAAGGCATAGAGGTGAAGATCGGCCCGGATATGAAGCGCGCCGTCCACTTTCGAGAGGGCGGCTGCAAGAGCCAATTCACGTGGTTGTCGCAAGTCGATCGGTGGCGTTAATGCCTGCCCAGCGGTAGCGGTTGGTACCGGCGCCAGATCGATGACAAAGGTACAGCCGAATTTTTTATCTTCGGCGTTATGCACAAGCGCTGCAATGACCTGAAACATATCGCTGCCGATGGACGGTTCGAGGTCAAAGTCCAGCAAGGCTTCCTCAACCTCAAAGAGCTTGGCTTTGTGGGTATTGGAGCTGTAGCTGCCGTCATGAAAACTGCAGAGAGTTTCATCGGCAACCGACAAGAACCCCAATTTTCCGTTATATTCAGCGGTTAAGTAAAAATGAGAGAGATTTCGGTTGGCAATGCCGACAATATTCTTCCCCTCGGAAATGAGGGTCCTATCTGAATGTTCCACCGCTTGGAGTAATTTTCTTACATGTTTGAAATTGCTGAGGACCGGCAACTCGGATGTTTTGAATCTTGCGAGAAATTGAATATCCTGCAGAAAACGAGGTTCAATGAAAGTTAACGCACCGTAGGGACGTACCCCTTCTTCGTTGGTTTTTGAGATGCCGAGAATTGCCTCGAGAACCGGATAGATATGGATTTGAAAGTCAAGACCGAGAAACATTTCAGCCTTATCGACAATGCAGTCATGGACGGCGTGCGTGGCGTATTCACGCAAAAAATTTCCTGAAATCCCGGTATAAAGAGCGCTGTCATTGGCCATGTCGTGGGAAAATCGTAAAACGGCGTGCTCCAGCCAACACTGAGTCGGCAATATCGAGCAGATGTTCGGATGATGCTCGGTGAACCACATTTGATAGTACACCGGACCGGAACTGCCGCCGTTGGAAATCAGCCCATCGAGCTGCAGATTGGCTTGCGGTTCGATATAATTATACATGTTTGTGAAGAATGTCGTATCAATAGGCTTGCACCAATCCTTGCCATGGCAATAAATCGATTGCAATTTAGGCTCATGGCCACGCAACAGATTTTGAGGATCGTATACCTTTAATTCATCGTTCTTTTTTAGAGAAAAAATAATTGCTGAACGGCTCATCCCGGAAAAAAGAGATAACCCGTCTCGCAAACCGCTGAGGGTTTCTCGCAAACATCGGCTTACAAAAGGATTGTGACTCAATGTTCGATGTGTCCTTTTCAAGGGGTGATTTTCAGTTCGGTAAAAGCGCCGCCCTGTGGCGAGCGGTAGCGAACTATCGCTGAGATATCGCCGCTTAGAGGCTTGCTGAGGCGAAGTGAGAGGGACAGAATACCGTTTCTGGTATTCTTGAAAAGCCACTTAATATTCCCCTGGGAATTGTCGACTTTTTTTGCCTGTGGAGAGGTATCGATTATTTTATTTTCCGGTGCGAGATACTGTTCGACAATAAGATTGGCCGGGGCTGGATTCTGGATGGTGAGATTCAAGACAATTTCCGTGCCGAGGGCGGATATGTATTTTCCTGTCACCAAGGGGTCAGTTGCATTGGCTTTATTGTGACAGAAAAAAAACATCACCATGACTGAAATAATTAATAAAAGAGGGCAGTGGTAACGGTAGCTAGGCTTGATTGACATAGGCTGTTCTCAATGTATAAAAGGGACTATTGTTACGCCATTTTCGACAATTATTTGAGAATCTCCAGGGAATGGGTGATGTTATTCCACTTGTATCCCGAACTCAGCCAAATTTTTTCTATGGTAGCAATATCAACATCAATACCCGCGATTTCATTGTATCGGTCATGAACAGCAAGAATTTCGCTGTCGCTGATGGTGTTGTCCTTATCAACATCGGCCCAGTGATAATGACCAATGCTCGTTGTACTACTGCCGCCAATGGCTGGCGGCGAACCTGAATCACTGCTGACGGCGGCAGTTCCATAAAAGCCGACTTTATCATCTTCCGCCCCGGGGACACTGATGACGTAGGCAAACGTTGTAGTACCAGTAATTTTTTTAAGCCATTTGATCATATCTTTTTTCCTCCCGCCTCCGGCAACCTCCGGTGATATCTTGATAACAGTGGCGTTGGCCGGCAAATTTTCCCGAATGATGATCGCCGTTTGTTTGTCTTCCGGAGTTCCGGTAATTCGTATCATGACCGGAAATGGTTGCCCAGCAATACAATGTTCAGGAGCATTCCGCTCGGCGGTAAGAGGCACTTCGAGAGAAGAATTCAGGGAGTACCAAGTAAAGGCCACGACAATGCAAAAAAGAATCAGAGAGAGAAAAAGGAGAGGCCGGAGTTTTTTAAAGCGCGAGTTATGGTCGCCTGCTGTCGGTGGGGGATCGGCAATGGTGGGGACTTGCGAGAAATGAGGTGCTACAGCTTCATCTTTTTCGAGGATATCTTCAAGGTGAACGTTCAAAGCTTCAGCGAGCTTAATACCGTTTTCTTTTTTAATACTTGGATATCGCTTGTTTTCCCACCTCGATATGGTGTCGGTGGTAACGTGTACAGCGGTTGCCAAATAGAATTGAGTCAACCCCTGTTCTTCACGCAGGCGTTTAATTTTCGACCCGTCGACTTTCATCATACTCATTGGGCCAGGAATCGAATTGTCTGTCATCTGCAGTTCTGAGTTGGGAGAAGAGATTCTCGCGAAACCGCACACCCGCGGTATTTTACAAAATCCCCAGAGGTGAGGCCTTTCGTGTTTATAGCAACTTTTGATCGTCCATTAAAGCATTAAATCCCTGTGATTGGCGGAAGGGGACTCATCACCAATCAAAACGAATGACGTTGTCAAGCGGATCGGATTTAACGATTTGCACTTTCACTACGTTGTTTGGACTCATGTTTTTTCCTCCCTGCGGGGGGAGATCAATATCCATGAGGATATCGGTGAGCAGCAGATTTATTCGTTTTGGACTGGACTGTATTACCAGTGCATCCATGTACTGGCCCAGTCGATCTGCCAGATATTTGAGCAACCAGTAGCGCTGGCGCTGTTGACGAACAATTTGTGCGGTCGTCAGGGTGCGAGCAAGGACCGAGGTGAAATCTTTGCACATTTCTTCGGTAAAGCAGGGTTCTTGGCGACGGATGATGGAATTCAGCTGATGCTGCATGACCAGGTCAAGCAATCGACGTATCGGTGAAGTGACTGTAGTGTAATGTGATACCCCCAGGCCGCTGTGTGATTTTGCGGTAGTGGAGAGCTCACCGCGAGGAATGTTTTTACGTTGCAGAGTGTTTTGGAAAAGATCATCGTCTTCTCCGAAAACAAGCCTCTTCTGAAGAGTTGGCTGTGATCTGAACAAGCCGGGAACCATCCGATCAGCCACATATTTTGCGGCTTCGCTATTGGCCAGGATCATCATTTCCGACACTATAGTTCTGGCGGGGGTGTCACTTTTGCTGAGATTGACGTGTACTTTGCCCTGATGATCAATAAAGATGTTTACATCGGGAAATGGCAACAGGAGTGCACCGTTTTCCAGGCGTCGCGTCCGCAGCTTGCGGCGGAGCATGTCCAAGAGTCGAATTTCCGGATCGGTTTCCAGCATCCTGTCAACCTCTTCATAGGTGAGACGTCTCTTCACCTTGATGATTGATGGGAATATCCTCACCTTCAGCACTTCGGCGTCGGCCGAGAGCAGCACCATAAAGCTGAGAGTGGCACGGGTTTCATCCTGAATAAGGCTGCAAATCCCCTGGGAGAGATGGCGGGGCAGCATGGGAACCTGTCCCTCGGGGAAATAGATAGATGTGCCTCGGCGCATCGCTTCCAGAAACAGCGGATCGCCGGGTCTGACATAATGAGCTACGTCGGAGATGTGTATGCCGACCAGATAGTTGTCACCTTGTTCTTCAACGGTGAGGGCATCATCAAAATCAAGGGTAGTAGGGCCGTCAATGGTGATGGGTAAAAGATGGGTGAGATTCGTTCTGCCGGGATCATTAAACAGTTCATCCTGGCTGCGCTGCAGTATGAGTTCTGCCTGCTGCCTTGCGACCAGAGAAAAATTGACAGGAAGTTCATGGCGGAGAAGGGCGATATTCTCATTGGCCGACCAGATGCCGGATTTGACCAGCAGATGAAAAGGATCGTGAGGTTTGTGGAGTCCAGCTGTTTTCAAAAATCTCTGGGCGAGATCAGCTTCGGCGGATTCACTGCCGAAAAGATAATAATGGCGAAGAATCTTGAGAGTCTCTTCCTCGATGGGCCTGTGTTTATCAGGGGGCAAGGCGGAAGAGAGAATTCTGCCTATGAAAGCCACACCCTCGTCAATGAGTTGCTCTCGCAGGGCTTCCTTGGTCGCTTGAACCTGAAGCTGTTCAACTTTCTCGGGACGATTTGCCAGGATGAGTCCTTCTTTGTATTTAAAAAAAAGTTTGTCCTCGAAGACACAACGCAGGAATGCCGATATGGAATCATCATCGGCAACTTCGCCAAAGATCAGTTCAGTAAGAAAAGCCGGCGTGAAAGAACGAGAACCATCTTCAACGGTGAGTTCCCAAATCTCTTGCAAATTGATGTCCTTCATAGAGGAACAGCGTTTTTCGGTGGTCTCACGCAGTTGTTTGGAGAGGATATCTCTTGCCGCACCGGTAGGGTGGGTTTTATTTGAACAATGGATAACACGAGATGTCGGGAGAGTAACTTCCCTGCCGTTCTGGTTGATAAGCCGGAGTCGTTTCGGCTGGCTCTCCAAAACCAAAGCGCAGACAAACTTGCCGTTATCAAGATATTCTATGAGTTTTCCCGCAACAATCATCAAACCGCTAACCGTTCCAAGCCTTTTTGCCCAAAAGTATTATTTCTATTCCGCATATCTTGGATATGGTATAAGTACTAACGCTCGGGCATATTATAATTGTAATCTTACGTTTTTGTCCGTGTTTATTGAATAAACGTCAGACAGTATAGTGTGGAATGAAATTTTGCCCACACTTATTATTCTCCTTCTCTAAGTATTATTAATTTTCTTCTATGAAGCTTTCAGATAAGCCGGTCAAATCAGGAATGGTAGCCATTGTTGGCCCGCCCAATGCAGGGAAATCAACCCTGATGAACCATTTTCTCGGCCAGAAAATCTCCATCGTCACCCCGAAACCGCAAACCACTCGTAACCGCATTGTTGGGATCGTAAATGAACTGGAATACCAGATAGTTTTCCTCGATACGCCGGGTCTGCATCAAGCACGCGAGCCGCTTAACATCGAAATGGTGAAGATTGCCATGGACAGTCTCATGGATGTCGATCTTGTCCTTTTTTTGATCGATGTCTCTCTCCCCCTCCCCAACAAGTTAAAAGAAGAGAGGCAAGCAGAGCTGGTTTCCTATTTTCGGCAAATCAAAGGACCGGCTATCATGGTTCTCAACAAAGCCGACCTCATAGACCGCAAGCTGCTTTTGCCGATGATTGAAGCGTACACCAGCTTGTTTCCGTTTAAGGCGATTATTCCGGTTTCCGCCCTGCGTGATGACGGCCTGGTTGGCTTGCGAAAGGAGATTTTAGAACTGTTGCCCATGGGACCACGGCTCTTTCCTGAAGATATCCCAACGGATGCCAGCGAGAGGTTTCTCTGTGCCGAAATCATCAGAGAGAAGGTCTTCCTCCTGACCGGCCAGGAAATTCCTTACTCCACGGCGGTTCTCATTGAATCGTTCAAAGAAGATGAAGCAAAGCATCTGGTTACCATTCATGCCGCCATTATTGTTGACAAGGATTCACAGAAGGGCATGGTGATCGGTAAAGGGGGGCAAAAACTGAAAAGCATAGGGACGGCTGCTCGAAAAGATATCGAGGTACTCATCGGCGAAAAGGTTCTTTTAAAACTGTGGGTCAAGGTTCACAGGAACTGGTCACAGGATAAGTATTTTCTCAAGGAACTCGGATATTAGGAACCGTTACGAGATAACTTGCCAATTACCGGAATTTCGTTACGGCTCCTGAGACCGTTCCGGAAATTTCTCCGGTCACCTGATTTTGTGACAACTCCTTAATCCTCTGATTTGTTGTTGTCGGTGAAAAGGTTGAGGCTTTTCAGAATATTGTAAGCGGTTCGCAGTTGATTGTCCTGTTGCAGCCGCTCCTCCAATTTTGACGTTTCATTGTCTGCTTTCTTCCCCTTCTCCTGTTGCGCTCCCGGAAGATGATTTGCAAGATCTGCTTCTTTTATGGCTTTTTTCTCTGTTTGGGGTTTTTCCGCCTGCACAAAGGATACGAAGGGTACTTCGACATCAGGGGTGATCCCCAGTGCTTGGATTGAGCGATCGTCAGGGGTGTAATAGGTTGCAGTTGTCATCCGCAGACCGGCTCCGTCCGGCAGGGGAATAATAGTCTGCACAGAGCCCTTGCCAAATGTTTGTGTGCCGACGATGATACCTCGCTTATGCGCCTGAATCGCCCCGGCAACGATCTCTGCTGCACTCGCCGATCCTTCATTTACAAGAATCACCAAAGGATACTGACGTTTTTCTCCGCTGGTATGGGCGGTAAACACGGTGTTTTGATCAGGTTTTCGACCTTTGGTGTAGACAATCTTGCCCTTTTCAATGAAAATATCGGCAACGCTTACCGCTTGATGTAGCAATCCTCCGGGATTGTTGCGAAGATCGAGGATGAGACCGTCAATTTGCCGTTCGCCTTTGAGTTGCTGTAGTTTGGTTTTAAATTCGCTGCCGGTATGACTTTGAAATTTGCTGATTCGCGCGTACACAAGACCTGGAGAAAGGAACTCGGCCTTGACCGACTGAACCGGTATAACCTCTCTTTTTATGGTCGTTTTCTTCAGCTCTTCCCACCCATCTCGGTGGATTGAAAGGGTCACCGAGGAGCCGGCCGGACCCCGAAGTTTTTCAATAGCCTCATACGAGCCCATATTTTTGGTTTTTTTACCGTCAATTTCGAGGATCACATCATTGGCCTTGAGCCCGGCCTGGTCAGCCGGGGTGTCGGCGATGGGACTGACAATTGTTAAGAGATCGTTTTTAATTGTCACCTCAATGCCGATACCTGAAAAGGAGCCACGGGTCTCGTCCTGAAGATCCTTGAAGCTTTCAGGGGCTAAATAGGAAGAGTGTGGGTCAAGGGAATATAGAAGCCCACGAATTGCTCCATTCAGGGCCTCTTTGGTATTGATTTCTTCTACATAGTTTTCTTGGAGAATGCTCAGTATATTGGAAAAGAGTTCGAGTTGTTTATAGGTGGCCTCCTTGTCAGCCTGGGAAATTTCGGCAAAAGCCGGACGGTTGAGAAATAAAGAAAATACCATAAGAACAGAGATGGAGAGCAGGAGTTGCTTTGTGGAGGTAATCATGTAATTCCTCGAATCCGTGAAACGTGTTATTGAACGGAATTGCCATTGGTCGGCAATTCACCGGAGTGTTCGTTTGAAATCCTTAGTCTGTTGGGATTCAACCAGATGAGTGGATCCAATGATTGATTTCCATGACGAATTTCGAAATAAACGCCATCGTCAAAAAGGGTGGCGGTTCCGCCCATTATTCCTATGCCTTCCTCCCTTTTGACTTTTTGACCTTGGGCAACCAAGATTTTTTCAATTCTTGATGTTACGGTAAAATATTGAAAACCGTGATGTATTATAACCGTATTTCCATAGCCACGTAAATATCCTGAAAAAATAACTTCGCCGTCGCCAACAGCAACAATATTGGTTCCATCCGGGGCCTGCAGTTCGATGCCCAGAGACTTCCTGGAAATTCCCAGTTTATTGACCTTCTCCTGTTGAAAAAGGGTGACGAGCTCTCCGTCTACCGGGGGGCGGAGGTTGCCCTTGTCGGCAAGAAAGCCCTGGTCTTCCACCTGGTTTTTGCTCTTTATTGTGACAATTGACGTGGTCAGATCATCCGCTGCTTGCTGCATCTCCTCCATTGCCTTTTTATGTAATTTTGTCTGGGTGCGGATCTGGGTGAGAAGGATATGTTTTTCGGCCTTGGCGCTCTCAAGTATTTCTTGTTCCGCAACTGTCTGGTTGATGAATTCCTGAAGAACTGATTTTTCTAAATCGAGTGCCGATTTTGCCCGCTCCAAGTCCTTGATGGTCTCTCTATACACCTTGATGAGATTCTGGTCGTACTTGATAAGAACATCGAAAGCGTCGTGGAAAGTCAGGAGTTCGGACAGGGTTTGCGTCGAAAAGGTGACATTTAACAGACCGATATCACCCATAGTGTAATAGGCCGCCACCCTTTTTTTTAGGTGCTCTTCCACTAGACCCTTTTCCCCTTTAATTTTACTCAGTGCGATTTCTTCTTTATTGATCAGTGTTTGTTGTTTTTGCATTTTTGTTTCAAGTTGAGAGAGTTTCTCCTGTTGCCGGGCAATTTTTTTATCAAGATCTTCCAGCTCAGCGAGAATATTCTGCTCCTTCGATTCGGTTTCGGAGATCTCATTTTCTTTATGCAAGATGCCTTGTTGCAGGCGACTGATTTTTATCCTGAAACTGCTGATTTCTTTTCCTTCCGATTTGGTTTTAGCAGTTTCAGCGGCAAGAAGGGGGTGTGTGGAAAGACACTGCAAGGCAAATATGGCAAGGACAATAAGGCGGTGTAGAACGGAGAGGTGTTTTCGCCGAATGGGGGGGTGGCAATTTATGCCCATAACCATGCAAAAAGCTCTGAGTCTCATAGTCCGAAGAAACGTACGAAGAGGTTGGATCAAATACGTAAAAACTTCTGCATGGTTGAATAACTTCCAAGGGTGCAGAGGAGTATGGAAACGCAGATAATGGTAATACTGACGACGGGTGAAAAGAAGGAAAACTCAAAAAGATTCAAGAAACCGGGGCCGGAAAATCTCAACTTGATCCATTCATACAGGGCATACAGGGAAATGATTCCGAGGGATGATCCGACAATGCCCTGGAGAAGACCTTCAAGCAGGAAAGGTGTCCGGATGTAATTATTTGTAGCCCCCACGAGTTTGAGAAGTTCAAGTTCCGCCTGTCGCCCCAGGATAGTGAGACGAATGGTATAAGCCACCATGAAAATGGTTGTGAGAATGAGGAGTGTACCGCTCAACAGGACAATGATCGAAAGGAGTTTGGTAAAATAATAAAATCGCTCAACCCAGTCCTGACCAAATTGCACCTTGAGAGTTCCCGGCAGTCGAGACAAATACGCGGAAAACAACTTCACCTGATTGAGGCTCCGCAGGTTTTTCAAGGGGACGACTTCGATGGAAGGGGGAAGAAAGTCCTTCGGCATGTCGTTGAGAACATCCTGATTGGGCCCGAGCTGACGGGCAAACCGTTGATATGCCTCGGCCCGGGTAATGAAACGGATTTTTTCAACCTCGTCAAAGGTGGTGATTTTTTTGGTCAGCTGTTGCTGCAATTCAGGACCGGGTTCCTCTTCAAGATAAACAATAAGACTGAGATCATCCCCAAGCCTTTCTCCAAATGTCAGCATGTTGGCATAAATGAGGTAAAAAAAAGCAAAGATCAACACCGAGAGACTGACGGTAAGCAGGGTCATCAGCTGAGAAGCCCAGGTTTGGCGAATATTGCGACCAACCTGTCTGAAAACGGTAAGCCAGAAACTCATTGGATACCTCCGGTCATCATGTGGAAGCGACCTTTGCGAAGTTCCATGACCCTGTGGGAGGTGTGGCGATAAATTGAATCGTCGTGGGTAGCAATAACGATGGTCGCACCGGCTTTGTTGCACTTGTGTAACAGGTTCATCACCATTTCTGTGGTTATTGCATCAAGGTTTCCGGTCGGTTCGTCAACTAAAATGATGGTTGGTGAGTTGGCTATCGCCCGGGCCAGCGTTACCCGTTGTTGTTCTCCGCGGGATAGTTCCCCGGTAATGGTATCATGTTTGTCGGCAAGGCCGAGCTGATCAAGCAGATCGCGCACCCTCTTTTTAATAATTTGCGGTTTTTTGTATGATACTTCCATGGAAATGGCGACATTCTCGGCCGTGGTTCTATCGTTGAGCAATTTGAAGTCCTGATATGCCACCCCTATCTTCTGCCGAAGTTTGGCGAGATGGCTGCCCTTCAGCTGGTTGATAGGTCTTCCGGAAATCTCAATCAGGCCACTGCTGGGTATTTCCATGCTGCAAAGGAGTCTCAATAAGGTTGTTTTCCCTGCACCACTCATGCCGATGACGAAAAACATCTCGCCACTGGCTATCGAAAAAGAAAGATCCTTCAATGCAACAACATCAGGAGGGTATTCTTTTGAGACTTTGATCAGTTCGATCATGGTCTCAAGGGCGCTGTTTGAGGTTGTTTTCATGTTTTAACGGAGTAAACAAATAATAGAAATCTTGCGGCAGCCGCCACCAAAGTGACAAATACCCAATAAATTAAGTGGGTGACGCGATTGTCGCAGTGATATTAAAAAGTTTCGTATCATTAAGCAAAATCAGTAAAAATATAAAGTATTTCCCGACTAAACGCAATCTATCAGATGTTCGGCAAGTGAAAATAGGCTCACAGAAGAACGTTTTGTCGAGGTTAGAGCAAAGCAAGAAGGACATTTATAGGTTTTCGCGTGGCTTGCGAACCGCCAGCCAATTTACTCTTGCAACTTGGCTAGCAGTTGTTATTCTTATCGGTTTCGCAGTTGCGACTGGTGACAAGAGTTATGGTAAATGTGTCGGATCATGACAGCCGGGAGGCCTTGGTCCGATTGGAGAATTATTGGGAGGACAACGACATGGATTATAGGGACACCCTTAATCTACCGCAAACCGGGTTCAATATGAAGGCAAACCTTGCCCAAAAGGAACCCCAGGCCCTGAAACGATGGGAAAAGGAAAATCTCTACCAGCGCGTTCAGGAAAAGGCTCAAGGTAAACCCCTTTTTATCCTCCATGACGGCCCTCCTTATGCTAACGGTAATATCCACCTGGGTACTGCTTTTAATAAAATTCTCAAAGATATTATTCTGCGATCAAAAAGGATGGCTGGATTCAATGTCCCCTATGTTCCAGGGTGGGATTGCCACGGTTTGCCCATAGAGCATAATGTCGATAAGGAGCTCGGCGAAAAAAAGAATACTATTCCTAAGCTTTCCAAACGCAGCGCCTGCCGCAAGTACGCCAATAAGTGGATAAAAATCCAGAAGGAGCAATTCAAGCGGCTTGGGGTCCTTGGCGACTGGGATAAACCGTATTTGACTATCGATTATTCCTACGAAGCGGCAATCGCCCGGGAGTTCAACAAATTTCTTTTGTCCGGTGCGGTTATCCGCAACCGTAAACCGGTATATTGGTGCTCTACCTGCACCACAGCCTTGGCTGAGGCCGAGGTTGAGTATGCTGATCATACCTCGCCCTCGATCTATGTAAAGTTTGCCGCGGCTGAAGATTTTTCGGATATCCATCCGTCTCTCGTCGGCAACAAGGTGTCCTTTGTTATCTGGACGACCACCCCCTGGACCTTGCCGGCAAACTTGGCTATCGCCCTGAATCCCGATTTTATTTATGCCGCCGTCGCTATTGCCGACGAAATATGGATTGTTGCCCAGGCTCTCGTTGAAAACGTCATGGCCGCGACCGAGGTGCATAATTATACGATATTAGGAACATTTGCCGCAAGGCCTTTCGAACACCGCAAATGCCGGCACCCCTTCATGGACCGGGAGTCCCTCTTGGTTCTGGCCGATTATGTCACCGCCGATGCCGGTACCGGTTGTGTGCATACCGCCCCCGGCCATGGAGCCGATGACTACTTGACAGGCATGAAATACGGCTTGGATATCCTGTCGCCGGTCGACGACCGGGGTATCTATACCAAAGAGGCTGGACTCTATGCCGGTCAACGGATACCGCAAGTAAATAAGGTTATAACCGCCGACATGGCTGCGTCCGGAGTCTTGCTTGCGGAAAGCTCCATCCGCCATAGTTATCCGCATTGCTGGCGGTGCAAAGAGCCGGTTATCTACCGGGCTACGCCGCAATGGTTTATCTCTATGGAGAAAAATAACCTGCGAACCAAGGCTCTAGCCGCCATCGAGACTGTACAATGGACTCCGGCGTGGGGCATGCAACGCATTTATTCGATGATTGAGGGCAGACCGGACTGGTGTCTGTCGCGTCAGCGGAGTTGGGGCGTGCCTCTCACGGTTGTCAGTTGTCGCTCTTGTGGGGAAATAGTCACATCCAAGACGCTGATTGATAACATTGATGAATTCTTTAAGAAAGAAGGGGCGGATGCATGGTTTAGTCACCCTACCGAGGATTTCATCGGTGCAGACACTGTCTGTCTAAAGTGTGGTGCCAAGGATTTTGTCAAAGAGGAAGACATCCTCGACGTATGGTTTGACTCCGGAGTAAGTCATGCCGCAGTACTTGAGGAGCGCGATGAACTCCGGTCACCTGCCGACCTTTATCTGGAAGGCAGTGACCAGCATCGCGGCTGGTTCCACAGTTCACTCCTGACATCTACCGGTACCAGGGGACGGGCCCCCTTTAAAGGGGTATTGACCCATGGCTATGTGGTTGACGGCCAGGGTCGAAAGATGTCCAAGTCGGTGGGCAATGTTGTCGCCCCGGGAGAGGTCATTGAAAAATACGGTGCCGAGATCCTCCGTCTCTGGGTGGCGAGTGAGGATTATCGCGATGACATCAAGGTCTCCGACGAAATTCTCAAACAGGTTTCCGATGCCTATCGAAAAATTCGCAACACCATTCGCTATTTTCTCAGTAACCTGCATGATTTTCATCCGGAAAAGCATCGGGTTGCAGACAGTGAATTGACGGAAATCGACCGTTGGGCCTTGGCCAAATTCGAAGAACTGAAGAGTAAAATCAGGCAAAACTATGAAACGTATGAATTTCATTCAATTTATCATAGTTTGAATTATTTTTGCGGCACCACCATGAGTGCCTTTTATCTTGATATACTAAAAGATCGGCTTTATACCTCGGCCCCGGATTCCCGTGCACGACGTTCGGCTCAGACCGCCCTGTATGACATTCTTGATGGGCTGCTTCGCCTGATGAGCCCGATTCTCTGTTTCACGGCAGCAGAGGCGTGGAACGTTTTAAAAGGTCTCAGCGAAAATGGACCCATTGAGCAAGAGATACATTTCACGGAGTTTACACCGGCAAATACTCTTATTGTTGATGACCAGATGATGGAAAAATTAGCGAAACTCATCAGGGTGCGCTCGGAGATCACCAAGGCATTGGAAATGGCCCGGCGTGAAAAAGTCATAGGCCATCCTTTGGAGGCGGAAGTACTCCTGACCGCAGGTGACGAACTGGGGAGTTTTATGGCCGGTGAATGGGACACCATTAAGTCGATATCGATCATTTCCGAATTGACCGTTTTGCAAGTGGATTCACCGGTTATCGGCATACGTTTTACCAGTGAAGAGATACCCGGCATGGTTATTCAAGTACAGCCGGCTCGGGGTGAGAAATGTGAACGGTGCTGGATAAGGTCGACAACGGTGGGAACTCTTGCTGCTCATCCGGCAATTTGTGATCGCTGTGCCGGAGTGCTTATGGAAATGAAGTTATAAATACGGAACAAAATCGTGGTATATTTCGCCATCATACTCTGTACAATTGTCGTTGATCAACTGACCAAGTCGTGGGTCGTTGAATCCTTGCGACTATATGAATCAATTGAGATTATTCCGAGCTTTTTTAATTTAGTGTATGTCACAAACAGTGGCGCAGCCTTCAGTTTGCTCGCTAATGTCGACTCACCGTGGCGCCACTACTTTTTTTTAGGCGTAGGGGGGCTGGCCATGGTTGGCCTTACCGTAGCTTACTGGAAATTAAGCAAGGTCAACAAATATTACACTTTAGCCTTGGCCCTCATTGCCGGAGGGGCGGCGGGCAATCTCATCGATAGGGTACGGTTCGGAGCTGTTATCGATTTCCTCGACCTGTATGTAGGCCGCTACCACTGGCCGGCATTCAATGTTGCCGATTCGGCGATTTGTGTTGGAGCGGGGTTGTTTCTTATCTTAAATATCTTTGAAGTCAGAAATCAGGAAGTGAAGGAGCTCTAATGAAGGTAGCGGTTCTGTTTCCCGGTCAAGGGTCACAGTTTTTAGGGATGGGGCAGGAATTTGTCAAGGAAAATACCCCAAGTGCTTCCCTCATGGCCATGGCCGAGGCTGCCTGTGGGATAGGTCTTGGTGCTCTTTGCGGCGACGGTCCAATGGAGGAACTGACCAGGGCGACCAACCTGCAGCCTGCTATAACCATCACAAATCTTATTTGCTGGCAAAGATTTCAGGAAGAGCTCGGAGATAAAGTTGCGGTAAGCTACCTGGCAGGCCACAGTCTTGGCGAGTATTCAGCACTCTGTGCCGCCGGCGTGCTGAGCATCGAGGACACTGTGCGCCTAGTCAGTAAGCGTGGCGCCCTTATGGAACGAGAGGGAATTAAAAATCCCGGGGGCATGCGGGCCGTTCTCGGTCTCGATATCAAAACTCTTGATGCTATCATTGACGGTTATCAGGGCGGTGGCGTGGTTACCACCGCCAACCACAATACTCCGGAACAGATTGTCATTTCCGGCTCGCTTGCCGGTCTTGATGGAGTAAGTCGGTTAGCCGAAGAAAAAGGGGCAAAGGTTATTCCCTTAAATGTCAGTGTCGCCAACCACAGCCCACTGGTGGCCGCGGCAATCCCTGACTTTACCGATTTTATGGCCGATATTGAATTCAAGGTTCCATCCATTCCGGTCTATTTTAACGTTTCAGCAGGTCTCGAAAGCGATCCTTCGAAAATCAAAGATATGATGGCGAGGCAAATTGGTGCACGGGTTCGCTGGTGTGAAATCATTGAAGCCATGCTCGCCGACGGGGTCGATACCTTCATTGAAATTGGTCCCAAGACGGTGTTGAAAGGGATGATGAGGAAAATCACCCCGAAGGGTGTAAAAGTCACCGCTTTGCAACTGGACTCACCTTCGTCTTTAGTCAGTTGTCTCGAATATATCAATCAGGAACGATAAAAAATCAAATTGTCGACCAACGGCAATTGCTATCATTGTCGCGCTGAATTACAACTTCGTGGATGGAACTGGGGTGATTATAAAAGCTTTACAGCAGATCTTATCTGGAAAGAGCTTGGAGTTTGATGAAGCTCTAGCATTGGTGCAGCAATCCGACCCAACAGAACTGTTTCAGGCCGCCGATGAGCTGCGACGAAAACTGCATAACAACCGGCTGGATCTATGTTCCATCGTCAACGCGAAATCAGGAAAATGCAGTGAAGATTGTCGGTTTTGCGCGCAATCCTCGCATTACGATGTCGAGGTGACCAGCTATGAAATAGTCGACAGAGAAAAAGCCGTTTTCCTCGCCAAGGACAACGAACAATACGGCGTTCAACGATTTTCCCTGGTGACCGCCGGGAGAACGGTGGCCGAGAAAAATCTTGAAGAGTTTAAACGTATTTACCAACAGCTGCGGCAAGAAACCAATCTGTCTTTTTGTGCTTCGATGGGCCTTCTTACTCAAAATAAGGCCCGGCAATTGAAAGACATGGGCGTGACCAGGTATCATTGCAATCTTGAGACAGCGAGGAGTTACTTCCCCGAGGTATGCAGTACCCATACCTGGGATGAAAAGGTTGCAACTATCAGGATTGCCCAGCATGTCGGGTTGGAGGTCTGCTCCGGCGGTATTATCGGCATGGGTGAAAGCCTGGCCCAACGTCTTCAACTGGCCTTCGAATTACGGGAACTTAATATTCTTTCCATCCCTTTGAATATCCTGACGCCCATCAAGGATACCCCATTTGCCGGCCTTGCGCCGCTCAGTGTCGGCGAAATACTGACCTGTGTGGCAATGTTCAGATTCATCAACCCCAAGGCAATAATCCGCCTTGCCGGCGGCAGAAACCTCTTGGGAGACCAACAACACCGATGTTTTACCTCCGGGGCCAATGGATCGATCGTCGGCAACTATTTGACCACCATCGGTAACAGTCTCACCGAAGATATCGCCATGTTCCGGTCACTAGGTTTTGATCTGCATGGAGACAGCAAGGGTAAAGAATAGGAACTGCGTGGACAAAGAACAAAATATAGCAGGGCTGCTGCAGTTTGATCGGGAGCACATCTGGCATCCCTATACCTCGATCGACAATCCGCTGGAGGTATATTTTGTCGAGTCGGCCGAGGGGGTGAAAATTCGTCTGGCGGATGGACGCCTGCTCATTGATGGCATGGCGTCCTGGTGGTCGGTTATTCACGGCTACAACAATCCACACCTCACCCGCACTTTGCAGGAACAGGCGGGACGGCTTTCCCATGTCATGTTTGGTGGACTTACCCACGGACCGGCTATTGAACTGGCGCAGTTATTGATTGATCTTGCCCCGGCCGGGCTGAACCGGGTGTTCTTTTGTGACTCGGGGTCGGTGGCGGTGGAGGTCGCAATGAAAATGGCGATTCAACACGCTTTTGCCAGGGGACTTTCCGGTAATAACCGATTTTTGACCATCAAATCCGGGTATCACGGTGACACTTTTCATGCCATGTCGGTATGCGATCCGCATGGGGGCATGCACCAGATCTATCAGGGTATCCTGCCGCAATACTTTTTCGCCGAAATGCCGAGGTGTCGCTTCACTGATGCGTGGGACGAGGCGGATATTCAGTCCTTTCAGAGTTTGTTGGCAACCCATCACCAATCGATTTGCGCCGTCATCCTCGAACCTATTGTCCAGGGTGCCGGAGGTATGCGGTTCTATCATCCTGAATATCTCCGCAGGGTACGGGCGCTTTGTGACGACTACCAGGTGCTGCTGATTGCCGATGAAATTGCCACCGGCTTTGGCCGAACCGGTACAATGTTCGGCTGTGACCATGCCGCAATTTGCCCCGATATCCTCTGTTTAGGCAAGGCCTTAACCGGCGGTTATATGACCCTTGCTGCCGTACTGGCAACCGAAGAGGTCGGCCATGTGATTTCCCGAGGCAAACCCGGGATCTTTATGCATGGTCCGACATTTATGGCAAATCCTCTGGCCTGCAGCGTCGCCGTTCGCTCCATCCAACTTCTTCTTGAATCGGACTGGAAAAATAACATTGGGCGTATTGAGCGTGGGCTCAGGCAAGGTCTGGAACCCTGCCGGAATCTCCCTGGAGTTCGTGATGTCCGGGCCCTCGGGGCAATCGGCGTGGTAGAACTGGATCGTCCGGTTAATATGGCGAGGATTCAAAAATTATTCGTCGAAAACGGGGTGTGGATACGACCTTTTGGACCCTTGGTCTATGTCATGCCACCTTATATTATTGGTGATGCGGATCTCCACACCCTGACTGCAGCGCTTTGCCGGGTTGTGGCCCTGGAGGTGTCGGCATGAACGATTATTATACGGATTCTCTTCTCCAACTGGCAGCCAACGGCCGTCTTCGGACCCTCAAGCCCCTGGTCGGTAGGAATGGCTGTCGAATAGTCTTGAAGGGCCGAGAAATGCTCAACCTGACTTCCAACGACTATCTCGGACTGGCCGGTGATAAGCGGATACACCAAAAATTTTACTCAGGCATGAACGAGGGGAATATTCTCGACAATTTCGGTCTGGGCGTTGCATCTTCTCGTCTTCTCACCGGCGACAGTGCAACTGCCCACACACTTGAAGAAACCTTGCGAACCACCTATGGCAAAGAGGCCTGTCTTTTGTTTAATTCCGGTTACCATGCCAACATCGGAATATTGCCTCCACTGTTCGGTAAGAAAGATCTCATCCTCTCCGATAAACTCAATCATGCGTCAATTATGGATGGCATGCGTCTTTGTCAGGCACAGCATAAACGCTACCGCCATTGTGATTATGGCCATCTTGCAGGTCTCCTGGAGAAGTACCGCAAGACATTTGACCGGGTGGTAATCGTCAGTGAGTCGGTTTTTAGTATGGATGGTGATGTCGCCGATCTTGCCGAGCTTGTTACCTTGAAGGAGCGATTCGATTGTCTTCTTTATCTTGACGAGGCGCATGCGATAGGTCTGTACGGACCCTTGGGTCTCGGCATGGCCGAGGAGCAGGGCCAGTTGCAACATATCGATCTCCTGGTCGGAACCTTCGGCAAGGCTTTGGCTTCGGTTGGTGCCTTTCTCCTATGTTCAGCGACACTGCGGGAGTATCTTATCAACCATAGCCGTTCCCTCATTTTTACCACGGCCCTGCCGCCAATAGTGCTGTTTTGGAACCATTTCATTTTTAAAGAGATGCTTTCTTATGGTGAACGGCGGAGCGGTCTCAAAATCCTTGCAACAACCTTGCGGCAAAAGCTCAGGGACAACAATATTCACACCGCAGGTTCAACCAATATTGTTCCGGTCATACTGGGTAATGATACTCTCGCGGTGGTTCTGGCCGAGGCCATGCAGGAAATGGGGTACTTAATTTTTCCGGTTAGGCCACCAACGGTGCCGGAAGGAACATCGCGTTTCCGCTTGTCGCTGACTGCAGATATGCTGGAGGTCGACATCGCATCAATCGCTTCTGATCTGGCTGGTCTTATGCAACGGTTTAAAAAAGATTTACCAATATAATCATGAAAGGATCGTGGCTACATAGAACGGCAAAAGACAAACTCATTGTTTTTTGCAATGGCTGGGGAATGGATGGCACCCCTTTTCAACCGCTTGCAAGCAGTGAGTATGATGTATACATGCTCTATGATTACCTTGATCTTATTCCTCCGCAACCCCTTGAGGATATTGTGTATGGGTATCAACAGATCTCGCTCATCAGTTGGTCGATGGGCGTGTGGGTCGCTCAAAAACTTTTTTCCGACTCGGCAGGTCTCTTTCATCGTACCATCGCCATTAATGGTACGCTTTGCCCGGTTGACGATAACCTGGGAATCCCGGAGAAGATCTTTACCGATACACTTACCGGGTTTAATGAGACAACCAGAATGAAATTCTATCGACGGATGTGCCGGGAGAAAACCAATTTGAAGATGTTTCTCGCAAGACAACCCCGGCGCTCGCCCGTCGAGCAGCGCAATGAACTGGCTGCCCTGCAAAGAAAGGTTGACTGCATCTCGGCTGAACAGTCTATATACCAAGAGATTATTATCGCTGAATATGATTGGGTCGTCCCTTCGACAAACCAGAGACAGTTCTGGCTTGGGAAGCCGACAACCGAAATAGCCGGCTTTCACTTCCTCTTCTATCTTTGGCAAAGCTGGGATCATCTGCTGTTGTTTGCTGATTCTGTACCGCAAATTTAAAACAAAGAACTCTGGAACTTTATTTTGGAAAAAGGCCATTTGGACCATCTTGACAAAGGACTCGTCGCCGGCTGTTTCAAGGCCAGTGCCGCGACCTACGAGAATAGCGCCATTGTCCAAAAAGAGATAAGTCGGCAACTCATTGCGATTCTTCAACGATTTAGTCATGTTGGCTATTCACGGGTGCTTGAAGTCGGCTGCTGCACCGGCAATCTCACCGAGATGCTGAGCGAGTCGGCACCTCTACACAACCTGTTTATCAATGACCTCGTCCCGGATTTTTGTACCTTCACCGAGAAACGAATAGCCGAGCAGGTTGGCCAGGTTCATGCGCTTCCCGGCGATATTGAAAAGACAGTTTTGCCGAAAAACCTTGACCTGGTTATCTCGTCGTCCACTTTCCAATGGATGGTCGACTTACCTGGTCTTATGGGCAATATTGCATCGGCATTAAACGATAAAGGTCACCTAGCGTTTTCCATTTTCAGTCCGGGAACGATGGAGGAGATAAAGGCACTTACCGGTCGAGGCTTGAGATACCATGCAAACGAAGAACTTGCTGCCATGCTCGCCGACCACTTCCAGGTGCTAAGCATACATTCGGAAACAAGGCGGCTTTTTTTCCCTTCAGTCATGGCAATTCTGCGCCATATCCGGCTAACCGGGGTAGGGGGGCTGGACCGCAAGAAATGGAGTTTCAGGAAGCTCAAAGATTTTGAGCGGCGATATGTGGAGCAATATTTCTCTGAGGATGGTCTGCCGGTAACATACGTTTCGACCTTCGTCATTGCCGAGAAAAAGAAGAAGGGCGACTCATGACTTTCGCCAAAGTATATTGTGTCTGCGGAATCGATACCGATATCGGTAAAACCATTGCTACGGGGCTTCTGGCCCGCTCTTTTGCAAACAACGGCATCAAAACCATAACCCAGAAAATAGTGCAAACCGGTTGTATCGGAATAAGCGAAGACATTATCCGCCATCGGCAACTCATGGAGATAAATCTTTTGCCGGTTGATTATAGCGGCATCACCTGTCCGTACGTCTTTCGCGTTCCCTGTTCTCCGCATCTTGCCGCAAGGCTGGAAGGGCGGGCCATAGACTGTGCAGTTCTCAGGCAGAGCACCGCCGAGCTTATGACCTTGTATGATGTCGTTTTCCTGGAGGGGGCAGGGGGCCTGCTCGTGCCCCTTACCAAGGATTATACCTTGCTTGATTATCTGGAAGAGGAAAAATATCCCCTGATTTTGGTAACAAGTTCGCGACTCGGTTCGATAAACCATACATTGGGTGCCCTTGAACTTGCTCGCCACCGGAAGATCGATATTGCGGCGATTATCTACAATCGGCTTACGGACACCGATCCGAGAATAGTCGAGGATTCTCGAGAAGTGTTCAGCAGCTATCTCAAAAAACATGGTTTTTCCGGAATGGTTATCGACCTGTTGCCTCTCAATTCTTATAAAAAAAACGGGAGGGAGCCGGATTTTCACAAATATATTTCAACTGAAAAACAATCATGAGGGTTTACCTCAGACAATGGAAGAGTCAACATGAAGAATGCCAAGGGGTATTGCCTCAGCTGCAAATTTTATCGCCTGGACTATATCGATTCAGGGGTTTGTCGCGTAGATAAGGAGTCTTCTGTAAATTATCCGATGAAACGTACTGACGACCAATGTCCTCGGTGGCGGAACAGCGGTCAGCAATATTTCATCAGGGTTGGCTGGATAAAGGCGAAAAAAGCTGAACCGGGTGAGTAAACCGCAGGAGGAGAAAAAACTAAGACGTGATAGAACGACTTCTTCTTGGTATTATCGCACAAGTCTTTCATCGACGTTCGGTTGACTCTCTTAGGGTATGCTTGCCACCCAATTGCACCTCTTGCCCAAACATCTGTTTGAGTGTTGGAGTTAAGGCACAATGAGTGTTGCCCTTGGCTGCAATGAAGGTAACCATCCATCGAACATCGAGTATAATAGTTCTATAAATACAATATATTGGAGACGTCACTGTGTTACTCTCAGTTGTTATTCCACTTTTAAATGAAGAGGAGAATATACCGCTCCTGTACCAAGAGCTGAAAGGCGTTCTTGACGCTCTTGATGATGAACACGAAATTCTCTTCATTGATGATGGCAGCACCGATCGGAGTCTTGAGCTCTTAGGCAATCTGCAGAAGAACGACAGCCATGTGGTGGTAATCAATTTTCGTAAAAATTTCGGGCAG
>JBBQVT010000007.1:0-59262 GCA_038211245.1 Desulfobulbales bacterium
GTCACATTTCTATAAAGACATGGTTGATTATGTTTATGGCAACCACGATATCCTGTGGATGGGAGCAGCATCCGGCAACCGTTCGCTTATTGCCGAAGCGTTACGAATCACCTGTCGCTACGACCATTTCGAATTTCTTGATCGATTGGGTTTTGATAGCTCGCAATTGGCCGATTTTGCAGAACGCACCTATCCGGTTGAACTGGCTACCGGTAATTTCAAGGCAAAAACCAACAAAGGCCGCTCCATGGAAAAGGCCCTGTCGATTATCCAGTTTAAACTCGAAGAACGGACTATTCGCGACTTTCCCATGTACGAAATGGAGAAGAGATTGTGGCTGGATCGCCTCGCAGCAATCCTTCGCTCAAACAATACCGAGATGCTCAACGATAGCCATTTTCCCACCTTGGACTGTAATGATCCAGGCAAATTAACGGATGAAGAACAGAAAATAATAGATGATTTAACCATCCAATTCACTAGCAACAAACGCTTAAAACGTCTCCTCAAGTTTCTCTTCACCAAAGGCAAGACCTATCATATACAAAACAATTTCCTGAACATCCACGCTTTGGTCCCATCAACAGCCGAGGGAGAATTCGAAACATTTCTGGGCCGCAAAGGCAAAGATTTGCTCACATTCATTCAGGACACCATCTCCCGCGTCGGAGAAAAATACCTGGCGGGCTTGCCCCAAACCCATGAGGATCAATCCCTTTTCTTCTACCTCTGGTGCGGCCCCAAATCGCCTTTTTTCGGCAAACATGCAATGAAAACTTTTGAAAGATATTTTCTAAAGGATAAGGCGGCACATGCTGAAAGAAGCCTCTTCTGGAAGGACAATATGCAGACCAGTGCCTTTAAGCGCAAGATGCAACTGGAATTTGGCGTGCAACGGGTTATCTTTGGTCACACCCCGGTAAATTACAAAAAAGGCATTCTGATGGCCAGCGAAGACGGAGTGGCCATCAACGTTGACGGTGGTTTTGCCGCGGCCTATTACAATCGGGGACATTCGCTGGTCCATACCCCCTACCAACTTTATGGTATCATTCTGCCCACCCCAAGTGAAATTATGGAAGCAGAAAGAAAGCTCGAATCAGCTCCCTTAGACATTGAACTTATCGACGAATTTCCGCAACCTATGAAAATTAAAGACACCATCGCCGGGAAGAAACTCCGGCAGGAGCGAGATGCAATCATGCAACGGTTAGTGCAATGTGCCGGACAAAACGGTTCGCATTCAACCCCCCTTTAACCCTGCACCTTTGATCTATCATGGATACCAACTACGGAATGGAAATTGTTCGAGCGACAGAAATAGCGGCACTGACGGCCGCACGTTTGCAAGGGCTTGGGGATCATAGAGACATACTCAATCAAACCCGGAAAGCGATTACTAAAACCTTGAATCGTCTGAGCATTGAAGGGGTTCTCATTAATGACAGATTTATTGATCGCCCGGAAGTGTATCAGCTCCCGGATATTTTGGGTAAAGGTGGCGAAAAAACCGACCTCATGACCATTGCCTTGGAAGCCTATCGTAGCGCTGCCGACGGAAAAAACAACTCTACTTCCTATGCGGTCATTGCCAAGACGGGCTCAATACAATCGGTACCCAACCTTATAATGTATAAGATTGTCGTCGGCCCGCAAGTAGGAGAGGTAATCGACATAAACCAGCCGCCGATCATCAATGTCAAAAGGGTAGCACGGGCGTTAAAGAAATACACCGAAAACGTGACCGTATGTATTCTCAATAAAATCCGACATAAAGACCTGATTAGCGAAATCAGGGGCTGTGGTGCCCGCATAAAGCTCATCGATGAAGGTGAAGTCTCCGGCTGTCTCGCGGCAATTACCGGTGAAAAGGCTGATATCTACATTGGCTATGGCTTCGCTCCGGAGGCTGTTTTAGTCACCGCCGCCATATGTTGCCTTGGTGGTTACTTTGAAGGAAAGATTATTTACGATAATGATCGAGATAAACAGGAAGCTTTGAAGCATGGCATAAACGATTATGAGAAAATTTACCGAGTTCAAGATCTCATACGCAGCAAAGAAGTTGCAATTGCCGCAACCGGTATAACCGACGGTGAATTCCTTGAGGGGGTAAGGTTCACCGCCAACGGTGCCATAACCAGTTCTTTTATCGCACGAGGTGAAACCCGGACTTACCGGAAACTCGAAACACGCCATTTCTTTGACTTTAAGCCGGTTTTTTAATATCCACTGCTGCATCACTACTGAAGACGCCGTTCGTCTGATTATTACATTCCTCGATTTTTTAATGATATTTCTATTGAATTCACCCCATTTGCCGATAAGACGAACAAGGAACTTGACTGCAGCACACGGAAAACTGACACATCATATTCTGCATAATTAACTATCATCTCAGATAACTACATGTATTAGTTCGGAAAAGACCTATGGTGGACACAGAGCAGGCTATGGCACAGACGGTGGTAAGCCCATCCCTGGAGACTTCTTCTGAGATTTCCGATGTGCCTACCGGGAACAGACGCAGTAATGATTCGTCGCCTCTTGCCGCAATTGAAAAAAGCACCCATGGCAATACCGTTTTTGTCGTTGATGACATCTCTTATACGGCAGACATGCCACTCCCGCTGCACTGGTCAGTTGGATGGGCAGACCTCATGATGATAATGTTTGTACTTTTTCTATCATTATATGCTTATCAGGTGGCAAACCAGGAGTTTCTGAGTAAAGGGCAGAAAGAAATCATCGGTGGCGATACCACGGAAGCCCTTCAGACCCTTGATTCAAGCAAAGCTACCCTGCCCTTTTCACCGATACGTCCCGGCTTGCCATTGATTGCCGCTGGAAAAATCAAACAGGTTGTGCGAATTGATAAAGAGGTGCCCCTGCAGAGAGATGCCTCCTTGAATTTCGCCCCGAAATCTCCTCAAAAAATGCATGAGGAGATCAAAAAAACTCCAGAGGAATTCGAAAAAATCTCGGTAGAACCAAAACAGATAACTCTGATTGTCAAAGATGAGAAGAACGTTCAACCGCTGGCTGTCCCCCCCGTTCCACTCCCAAACGAAGATGTCTTCGGCCCCAATCCGATTCTTCCAGCCGAACAATCTTCCCCACAAGTTGACAAGTTTCAAGAAATTTACAGGCTCGGCAAAGGAGCTCTGGAAAAGGATAACCTCAATAAATTCGCAGCAATTGATATCGTTCCCGACAAAACAGTGCGTATCGTCCTCACCGGTGATCTGCTTTTTAATATCGGCGAAAGTGAGTTGTCAGTAAACGCCAGAGAATCCCTGCAGAAAGTCACTGCAGTAATCCGTCTAACGCCCTATATGATAAATGTAGTCGGTCACACGGACAATATTCCTATGCGCTCCAGCAAATTCAAAAGCAACTGGGAACTCTCGGTTGCAAGAGCAAGTACAGTTGCCCGTTACCTTATTGAGGAGATAGGGATGGATCCGAATCAATTTGTGGTGAGCGGTTATTCCTCCTATCGTCCGGTTGAACCGAATACCACAGCCGAAAACCGAGCGAAAAACCGAAGAGTAGAGATTATAATTTCCAAACGACTGCCCGAACCACTGCCGGCAACCGCCGAAAATCTAAAATAACGACAAGAAGATCCTCATGAAATACAAAAATCTCATTGGCCTCATCTTAAGTGTCCTTCTCTTCCTCCTCGGCTTTGCACTGAATGGCAATATCGGCTTGTATTTCAGCCTTTCCGGTGCGTTGGTCGTCATTTTCGGAACCTTCGCGGCTACCCTTCTCAGCTATAAATTCGATCAATTACGCAATGTCTTTAGAGTACTCGTCAGTGCGTATCGCAAGCCAATGACCAAGGAAACAGAAATAATTACCATTCTCATTGATCTGTCTATTCGCTCACGGATAGAGGGAATCCTGGCCTTGCAAAATCAGGAAAATGAAACCACCGTCCTTTTTCTCAGGCGCGCCCTCGGCTGTCTTGTTGATAGATATAGAATAGAACAAATCCGCGAAATCCTGAACACCGAAATGTATTTCTTTAGACTAAGAAGAGAAGACTCCGAGCGAGCACTCAGAACAATTGCTAATTATTTTCCAACGTTTGGTCTCATTGGATCAGTGGTTGGTCTCATAACCATGATTGGGGGAATTGGTGATACTTCAATAATACTCAAGGCTATTCCCGTCGCCCTTTCCGCAACCTTGTACGGATTGGTGTTCTCCACGTTTTTCTTCCTGCCTTTTGCCGCCACAGTAAGGGAAAGGACAAACCAGGAACTCCTGTTGCAAAAAATTATCATGGAGGGAGTGATAGCCATCAACTCCGAGGTTAATCCGGTCATTCTCAAGACCAAACTGGAGTCGTTCCTCACCCCTTCAGCTAGAGAGACCGAGTATGTTTCCTACGCCAAACTGAAAGAACGTTTTAATATCGATCGGCAAAAAGATAATGATGGGCACAACGAAATGAGGAAAGGAGAAAGGAGAATTAAGATTGTCTGAGATTCTCAATTGTGGTTCAAAAGGCCTGCAGGCGCAGCTTCCTGCCCAAATGCCGCGGCAGGTGCCGTATTATTGCCCCAAGTATCTGTGCAAAAACGGGTATTCTATGCTATTACACAACATTCATCAATGGTTGATAATGTTTCTCACGAAATCTCCAATCGTTGGAGCAATAAAGGATGCCGAAACTCTTTATAATCGTTGGAATTATACTCGACTCCTCCACCTAATTACAGAAAAGGATAAAAGGTACTATGAGTGCAGGTTTCACCCATCTCCATGTTCATACCCAATACAGTCTCCTTGATGGAGCCATTCGCATAGCCGATCTCCTCGATAAATGTAAGGAATACGGCATGGACAGTGTCGCGGTCACCGATCACGGAGCAATGTTTGGAGCCCTTGAGTTCTACTCCAAGGCGAAAAAAGCCGGTATTAAACCAATAGTTGGCTGTGAGTTGTATGTGGCTCCGGGTGACATGCGGGAAAGAAAGGCTGTTGACGGCCATATTGCCTATCATATCGTCCTTCTGGCAATGAATCATACCGGCTACCAAAACCTCATGAAGCTCGCCAGCATCGCACAATTTGAAGGGTTCTATTACAAGCCCCGCATCGACATGCAGGCCCTCGAGAAACACAGCGAAGGGATTATCGCCATGACCGCCTGCCTGCATGGCAATGTACCCTACTTGATCGGCAGGGGCGACATGCAGGGCGCAAGAGTTAAAGCTCAGGAGTTGTACGACATCTTTGGCGACCGCCTCTATTTTGAGATCCAGGAGAACGGTCTGACCGAGCAGCAGAAGGTCAACGAAGGCCTGAAAGTTCTCAGCGCCGAAATGGGCATCAAGCTGGTGGCAACCAACGATTGCCACTACCTCAATCGGGATGAAGCGCACGCCCATGAACTGTTGCTGTGCATTCAGACCGGCAAAACCATCAATGACCGGAACCGCTTCAAGTTTTCAACCGACGAGCTTTACTTCAAGTCGCCGGAAACCATGAAGAAGAGTTTTGCCTATTGTCCGGAAGCCATAAGCAACACCCAGGAAATCGCTGATCGCTGCAATCTGGAAATAAATTTCGGCGACTACTATTTCCCCAATTTTCCAGTACCCGAGGGTGAAACCCTTGAGTCGATGTTCAAGCAAGCGTGTTGGGATGGCCTTAAAGTCCGTTTCGCCGAAATGCGCAAGGCCGGCAGTTTCAATGTAGAAGTTGAAAAAACCTACACCGAGCGGCTGAAAACAGAAATTGATGTTATCAATACGATGGGCTTTCCTGCCTATTTTCTCATCGTCGCCGACTTCATCAACTGGGCAAAAGACCGGGAGATTCCCGTCGGACCCGGACGAGGATCCGGGGCTGGAAGTCTTGCTGCGTACGCCATGCGTATCACCAATATCGATCCCATCCCCTACGGCCTTATCTTTGAACGTTTTCTCAATATTGAACGTAAATCAATGCCGGATTTCGATATCGATTTTTGTCAGGAGAGACGCGGCGAAGTCATTGAATACGTTCGTCAAAAATATGGCGGTGCAGAACATGTCGCCCAGATAGTTACCTACGGGTCAATGAAAGCGCGCGGGGTTATCCGCGATGTCGGCAGGGCACTTGATATCCCCTATGGAGAGGTGGATAAGGTGGCCAAGCTGATCCCGGACCAACTGAAGATGACTATAAAAAAGGCCATGGCCGAGGAGCCGAAGCTCCAGGAGGCTGCCGACCATGACCCGCGGATTGCCGAACTCCTGGCGGTGTCAAAAACCCTGGAAGGACTGGCCCGCCATACCTCGACCCACGCCGCCGGGGTGGTGGTGTCACCCGGACCCATGACCCAGTATGTACCGACGTGCCGAGGGAGTAACGACGAGACCCTCACCCAGTACGACATGAAACATACCGAAATGACCGGATTAATAAAGTTCGATTTTCTCGGTTTGAAGACGCTTACCGTCATCGACAAGGCCCTGAAGCATATTAAAAAAGATATCGGTACCGACTTGAATATCGATGCCATCCCCATGGACGATGCGAAAACCTTCGACCTCCTCTGTCGCGGTGACGCGCAGGGAGTCTTCCAATTGGAGAGTTCCGGGATGCGCGAACTCTTGGTTAAACTCGCCCCGGAACAGTTCAGCGATCTTATCGCCTTGGTCGCCCTCTACCGCCCCGGCCCGCTGGATTCGGGGATGGTCGATGATTTCGTCGAAACCAAACACCACCGGAAAACCGCCAACTACCCGTTACCGGACATTAAATCGGTGCTGGAGGAAACCTATGGGGTCATAGTCTACCAGGAACAGGTTATGAAAATAGCCAATATTCTGGCAAGTTATTCCCTTGGCGATGCCGATATCCTGCGCCGGGCGATGGGTAAAAAGATCCCCGAAGCAATGAATGCGGAGAAATCAAAATTCATGGCTGGAGCGGTGAAGAACGGCCACCCGGCCGACAAGGCTGAATATATTTTCGATCTCATGGCAAAATTTGCCGGCTATGGTTTCAACAAATCGCATTCCGCAGCCTACGCCCTGGTTGCCTACCAGACTGCTTACCTGAAGGCACACTACATGCCCCAGCTCATGGCCGCCCTCCTTTCCTGCGACATGACCAACACCGACAAGGTGGTGCTGTATATCAACGAATGCAAGGAACACACTATTGAGGTGCTCCCTCCAGACATCAATGAAAGTGTCAAAGACTTCAGCGTCATCAATGATCGAATCCGCTTCGGCCTGGCAGCGGTGAAAAACGTTGGCGAATCGGCTCTCGACTCGGTCATTGAAGAACGCGAGAAAAACGGCAAGTACACTTCTTTCGGCGACTTCTGCAACCGCATCGACTCCCGCAGGGTAAACAGTCGGGTCATAGAGAGTCTCATCAAATCCGGTTCCTTCGACTCACTCGGCAATAAACGGTCGCAGTACTTCGCCGTCCTCGACAAGGCCATGGAACAGGCGAAGTCTGTACAACGCGACCTGCTAAGTGGCCAGATGTCACTCTTTTCGGTGGCGCCAAAGGCAAAACAACAGGAAATCGGCGCGTTGGTAATGCCTGATATGCCGGAGTGGGATGATCGGAAAAAGCTTGCCTTCGAAAAAGAGACCGTCGGTTTCTATATCACCGGCCACCCGCTTGATGACGCCCTGCAAGAAATCAAAACCGTCATCGACTGCACCATCCAGGATCTGGCTGAGATGACCGACGACCAGCCGATACGCATCGGCGGCCTTATACGTACCTGCAAGAAACATAAGAGCAAACGGGGCGACCCGATGGCCTTTCTGACTGTTGAAGATATCTATGAATCGATTGAGGTTATTGTCTTTCCGGATGCTTACAGCAGCTGTGAAGACATCCTCTCGTCAACCGATCCGGTAATTATTCAAGGTACGGTGAAAAAAGACGAGAGGGGACCGAAAATCATTGCCGATAGTATAGATTCACTGGCCGTAGCCAGAGAAAAATACACCGAGTCGGCGAAGATAAAACTTGAGGTGGATAAACTTTCCCGGCAGCAGATGGAAAAAATCAAAAAAGCCCTGTATCAGTTTCACGGCTCCTGTCCGGTGCTGCTTACCCTGCATTTTCCCGGCAGAGGTGAGGTGGATATCGAGGTATTAAAAGATCTTACCATTAAACCCTGCCGGCAGCTCACCGACATGATTGAAGAAATTCTCAAATATAAAGCGGTAACCTTCAGCAAGAAACCGATTATCCTGACCCAAAAGAAAAAGCGTTGGGAAAATAATCAACAGGCAAAGGCAAACTGAGGTGTCAAGCTATTCAAAACAAAGGCCGCACCCGGGACAGGCGCCAACCGAAGGTGAAAACGTGCAGCCGCAGGCCGGACATACCGTCGCGGTGGCAGTGGGATCAAAAACCGCGGCGGCGTTACAGAGATCATGATCGTCCAAGGCTGTGCTTCTGACAAAGTCCTTTGCCAGGATCTCCAAAGCCTGATCAACATCGTCTTTGCGGATTTGCAGGTACATCTCCGGACCGCAGCACCCTTTGCCGCAGCCGCTTTCATCGCCACTGAGAAGTCCTGGAATGAAACCCTGTTCCAAGATGTTCAGCAGATATTTCATGTCCCGTAATGGCCCTTTGCGAATACTCACCAGCTCAGTTCCCGGTTGCAACTCCATGGATCGACCGGCATGACGATCCTGCTCCCGCGCCAGCTTCTCCAGCTTTTCAGTACCGCTGACCAGCGGTATACGGCAAACCGGACAGAGGGGCATGTCCAACCGATATTCTGCGTTGCAGGATTGGCAATAATGCATCTCCGGGTCGATGCCGTGTGCTTGCATGCCCTTCGGCAACCCGTTGCCACAGTTGTTTTTTGCCTTCTTTTGCCAAAACTTTAAGAACATATTGGTCTCTGACCTTTTTCCAACCCTGCCACTCTAAGCCGTCGGTTCAACAATAAGTTATCCGTTTCGATGTCATGAACGGCATAAGGGGCCGTAAAGAAATGGGAAAATAGTAGGAGTTATTTCTTAACGGCCCCTAAAGAATGAAGCGGCTGAGGTCCTGATCTTTCACTATATCCGAAAGCTGCTTACGCACATAATCTGCAGTGACCACAAAGCTGGTACCGGTAAGCTCCGAGGCATCAAACGACAGAGTGTCCAGTACCCGTTCCATAACCGTATGCAGGCGGCGAGCGCCGATCTCTTCGGTAGTTTCATTGACTTCGACGGCAATTGCGGCAATTTCTTCGATGGCGTCGTCCTCAAAAATCAACTCGATCCCCTCTGTCAACATGAGGGCCACATATTGCTTGATCAGGGCATTTTCGGGCTCGGTGAGAATGCGGACAAACTCCTCTTTGCCAAGGGAATGCAGTTCGACCCGAATTGGGAAACGGCCCTGCAACTCAGGGATAAGGTCGGAGGGCTTGCTCATGTGAAAGGCGCCGCTGGCAATGAAAAGGATATGATCGGTCTTTACCATGCCATGTTTGGTGGTAACCGTTGCCCCTTCAACAATCGGCAACAGGTCACGCTGCACCCCCTCCCGCGAAACCTCCGGGCCATGGGAACCACCACCGCCCCGCGAAGCGATCTTGTCGATCTCGTCGAGGAAAATAATCCCCGACTCTTCCGTGCGCCGGAGAGCTTCCTTGATGACTTTGTCCATATCGACAAGTTTTTCCATCTCCTCTTTTTTGGTGGCCTCCATCGCCTCCGGCACCTTCATCTTGCATTTTTTCTTCTTTCTGGGGAAAATTTTGCTGAAGGCGTCCTGAAGATTGGACTGCATATCCTCCATACCGGAGGTGGTCATGATCTCGACCATCGGCATTGATTTCGATTCACTGAGAGAAACCTCAATCTCACGATCGTCAAGTTTGCCGTCTCTCAGCATTTTTCTAAATTTTTCGCGGGTAGTATTTTCACCGGGCAAATCCTTTTCCCTTTTTATCGGTAAATCAGGATCTTGAATAGTGAAGGAATGGCCTCCGTCCGGGCCCATTGCCGCAAGGGAACCTGGCCCGGGAGGCAGGAGCAGATCGAGTATCCGGTCTTCGGCATTGGCCTCCGCCACACCTTCGATGCGGTTTTTTTCTTCCTCTTTTACCATATTTACAGCAAGATCGACGAGATCGCGGACCATCGACTCAACATCCCGGCCAACATATCCCACCTCGGTGTATTTTGACGCCTCGACCTTGATAAAAGGCGATTGGGCAAGCGTAGCAAGACGCCTGGCAATCTCCGTCTTGCCAACCCCTGTGGGACCTATCATGATGATATTTTTCGGTGCTATTTCTTCCCGAAGCGGCAAGGGCACATGACGCCGTCGCCAGCGGTTACGCAGAGCTATGGCCACCGAGCGCTTGGCAGCAGCCTGGCCGACTATGTACTTGTCCAACTCCGCAAGTGTTTCCTTCGGGGTAAATGACTGATCGGAAATCATATTTTCTCAACGATGATTGAATTATTAGTGAATACGCAAATATTTGCAGCAATTTCCATGGATGCCCGACAGATCGCTTCGGCGTCGAGATCACTATGCTGGATCAATGCCAGAGCCGCCGCCTGGGCATAGGGACCACCCGAACCTATTGCCAAAATTCCCTTATCGGCCTCGATAACATCCCCTGTTCCGGAAAGCAGGAGGGAATGATCCTTGTCAACGGCTATCAGCATCGCTTCCAGCCGTCGCAGGAATTTATCGGTACGCCAATCCTTCGCCAACTCAACTGCTGCTCTCTGGAGGTTGCCGCTATATTGTTCAAGTTTCTGCTCTAATTTATCATACAGGGTGAAGGCATCGGCGGTCGCCCCGGCAAAGCCGGTGATTACCCGGTCATGGTAGAGCCTTCGCACCTTGCGGGCCTGATGCTTCATGATGGTATTACCCAAGGATACCTGACCGTCTCCGGCCAAAGCGACCTGCCCATTGTGGCGCACAGCGAGAATTGTCGTAGATCGTATTTTCATTGATATTTTGTTCCAAGTTTTAAAATTGCACTTCCACCATAACCGAGGAAAAAACCGTTCCTGCGGCAATTAACTCTTCTTTTTTTCCGGGTTCGACAAGGGATGAGCCTGATCATACACATTGGCCAGATGATCGAGGGTCAGATGGGTGTACCTTTGCGTAGTCGACAGACTGGCATGACCCAACAGCTCCTGTACCGACCGAAGATCAGCCCCCATTTCCAGGAGATGGGTGGCAAACGAGTGGCGCAGGGCGTGCGGCGTCACCATCTGGGAGATTCCCGCCCGCTCCCCGTACGCTTTCACGGACCGTTCAACGCTTCGGGTGGACAGACGCCCCCCTCTTCCGTTAAGAAACAAAGCTGCCAGCTCAACCGCCCTTCCCCGCCCGGCCCGCTCACGAATCAACTGCAACCGCTGCGGTAGCCAGCCATTCACTGCTTCTATGGCCGGCCGGCCAACGGGAACCAAGCGCTCTTTATTTCCTTTGCCCCGTACCCTAAGCACTTCCAAAACGAAATCAAGGTCGGCAACATCCCGCGTCACCAGCTCGGAAACCCGCATTCCCGTTGAGTAAAGGAGCTCAAGCATAGCCCTGTCCCGATACATATAGGTGTCCTGAACTTCCGGCGCCTCAAGGAGGGCGAAGGTTTCATCGACGGTAAGAAAAACGGGAATAAACCGGCCGGCCTTTGGCCCGGCTATCCCGGTCAACGGATCGGTTTTCACTAGCCCACGACGCACAGCAAAGCGGAAGAAGGTCCGTAGGGCCGAGAGCTTTCTTGCCACCGAGCCACTGCAGTTATGGCCATGCAGGCTGACGATAAAGGTGCGGACATGCCCGGCAGATACCCCTGCCAAGCCTGTATTCTCTCCCAACAAACGGGAAAACTCGAGAAGATCACGGCGATAGCCGATGACCGTATGCTCGGAATAACCCTTTTCGATTGCTAGCCACCGGGTAAAAAGATCTATAGTTACAATCATTTCCTTGCACTCATTGTGGAAATACCATCATCACATGTCACGCCTATCCTAAAACCAAAGTGTATCAGATTTTTCCCCTCGACATCCATCCTCCAGGGGAATATAAGATGCTTTTTTCTGCCATTTATGATTTGTTAGCAATGGTATTGAAGCTATTTTCATGGTGGTAGTTCTAGCCTGAAAGCTAATCCTAAGCAACCCCCTTTTATTCCGCAAGATCCTGTACAATATGGCGAAAAAATCCTTTGAAGCGGCCCTTGCCCGACTTGAACAAATAACCGAAGAACTTGCCGGTGGTGAAGAAAGCCTGGAAAATAGTTTGAAAAAATTTGATGAGGGTATCAAACTCGCCGGTTTTTGTCATGAGCAACTGAATGAGGCTCGGGCCAAGGTTGAAATTCTCCTCGAAAAAGATGGCAAACTTGAATCAAGCCCCTTTGAAGGACCGGAAAGTGGACATAAAGAGCTATTTAAATGACAAGCAGCAAGCCGTAGAAGATGGCTTGAAAGCCTTGACGCTGCAGGCCACTGGCCCGTTTGTCAAGCATATTGAAGCCATGCGTTACAGTCTCTTTGCCGGCGGAAAACGGATTCGGCCGATTCTCTGCCTGGCAACCGGTGAGGCTCTTGACAACAGTCCGGCAACCACAAACAATCTCCTACCGATTGCCTGTGCTCTCGAATGCATGCACACGTATTCTCTTATCCATGACGACCTGCCGGCCATGGATAACGATAAACTCAGGCGCGGCAAGCCGACCAACCATATTCTCTTTGGAGAAGCTGGAGCAATTCTCGCAGGTGATAGTCTTTTGACCTTTGCCTTCGAGTTACTGAGCACAGCAGGCAACAGCACTCTCCCTGCCGAAAACCGCCTCCAAATAATTCAAATGATTTCCAGGGCCACCGGGCCTCTTGGCATGGTCGGCGGACAAGCACTTGATATCGCAAGCGAACAGACATCAGTCCCATTTTCTATCCTACAAACCATTCATCGGGCCAAGACCGGGGCGCTGATAACCTGCTCAGTGCAGGCGGGGGCAATCGGTGCCGGTGCGACCTTTGAGCAGATGGAAAAATTGACAATCTACGGCGAAAAAATCGGCCTTGCCTTTCAAATTGTCGACGACATTCTTAATGTTACCTCGACAACGGAACAACTGGGCAAGGCGAGCGGTTCAGATGCCCATCGTGGCAAGGCAACGTATCCGGCTTTTTTCGGCATCGAGCAAACTAAGATCAAAGCCATGGAAGCGATTACAGAGGCCATCGATGCCCTGTACGGTTTTGACGCAAAGGCTGATCCGCTTCGCCACCTTGCCACGTATATATATACCAGAAGTAATTGACTGTTTTCTCCCATTTCTCCAATCGGGCTAACATGGCCTTGAAACGCTTTTTTTGCTCGCAGTTCTAATTTGAAGGTTATGGCAAACTCCCCACCAGAAGCCCCCAAGTCAATCCTCGGAAGGATAGAATCTCCCGCTGATGTCCGCGACCTTACCCTCCCGCAATTGA
This sequence comes from Desulfobulbales bacterium, assembly GCA_038211245.1. GTDB lineage: Bacteria > Desulfobacterota > Desulfobulbia > Desulfobulbales > Desulfocapsaceae > Desulforhopalus_A. The sequence goes on from JBBQVT010000007.1 coordinate 13,464, forward strand.
GGAACCTCGCCCAGGATATTCGCGATCTCATCGTGCAAACAGTCGCCCGTACCGGCGGGCATCTTGCGCCAAGCCTCGGGGTAGTAGAGCTGACCATTGCCCTGCATTATGTCTTTGACACCCCCTCTGATAAACTCATTTGGGATGTCGGTCACCAAAGCTACGCCCATAAGATTCTCACCGGAAGGCGTGGGCAATTCGCTTCTCTCAGACAATACAAAGGCATGAGCGGCTTCCCCAAATTCAAAGAAAGCAGCTACGATGCCTTCGAAACGGGACACAGCTCCACCTCCATTTCGGCGGCCCTAGGCATGACCCTGGCAAAAGATCTCAAAAAAGATCCACACCGAGCTATTGCAATCATCGGTGACGGATCGATGACTGCCGGCTTAGCCTTTGAAGCCCTCAATCATGCCGGCCATCTCGACAAGGATCTTATCGTTGTCCTCAACGACAACGAGATGTCTATTTCACCGAATGTCGGCGCACTTTCCAGCTTTCTCAGCCGCAAGCTCACCGGCAAGACAATGAGTCGGGTCAAGGCACATCTGGTTGAAAAATTGCAAATTTCCGATGTCGGGGAAAATATACTCAACATCCTGCGTAAAAGTGAAGATAGCTTCAAGAGTTTTTTCACTCCGGGTATGCTTTTCGAGGCATTCAAATTCAATTATATCGGCCCCATTGACGGTCACAACCTCGAGGATCTCCTGGAAACCCTGGAGACCGTTCGCGATAACTCCCAAGGCCCGATGCTCATTCACGTCCTTACAAAAAAAGGCAAAGGGTATGCCCCGGCGGAAAAAAACCCCGATATCTTTCACGGCATTGGCCCCTTCGATATTGTCAGCGGCACCCCGCATTCGGCAAAAGGCATAGCAACGTATACGCAGGTATTCGGCGAAACCGTCACCCGGATGGCGGAAAAAGACGAAAAAATTATTGCCATTTCCGCGGCCATGGTGTCGGGCACCGGGTTGTCAAAATTCGCCAAAGCTTTTCCTGATCGTTTTTTTGATGTGGGTATTGCCGAGCAACACGCCTTGACATTTGCCGCCGGCCTTGCGGTAGAAGGAATGCGGCCGGTGGTGGCCATCTACTCAACCTTTTTCCAGCGGGCCCTTGATCAAATTATCCATGATATCTGTATCCCCAACCTGCCGGTCACCCTGGCAATCGATCGAGCCGGGGTCGTAGGCGATGACGGGCCGACCCATCACGGGGTATTTGACATATCCTTCCTCCGTTTTATCCCCAACATGATCATCATGGCCCCGAAGGATGAAGAGGAACTGCAGCATATGCTCTATACCGCCGTGTACCATGACGGTCCTGCTGCTGTTCGTTATCCGCGAGGCCCGGGCCTTGGCGTGGCTTTGGCTGAAAGCTTAATAAAACTTGAGATCGGCAAGGGCGAGTTACTGTCCTCAGGTGACGACGTTCTGCTGTTGCCCATCGGCAATCGAGTGTATCCTGCCCTGGAGGCCGCCGAAGAGTTGCAGAAGATCGGTATCAGTGCCGCGGTGATAAATCCGCGATTCATTAAACCTTTGGATGCTGAGCTTCTCTGCCATTGGGCCAAACATACAACTAAAATCATCACCATTGAAGATAATGCCCGTCAGGGTGGTTTCGGCAGCTCGATCCTTGAGTTGTTCAGCAGGCGTGGTCTGTATTCGGTGCAGACCTGTATGCTCGGCCATCCCGACAATTTCGTTGAACATGGGCCGCAGAGTACTTTATGGGAGAACAGCCATATAGATGCACCATCAATCATTCGGGCGGCAATCAAACTCACGGGGAAAGGGGCATAGCCCTGACACCAAACTCAATAAAAAAGGCCGGCACCGTTCTTTAACGGACCGGCCTTTTTTTCAGGAAGTTCCCGAAAGATCAGACTTTGAAGTAGTTTTTATACCACTCGACAAATCTACCGATCCCGTATTCAAGGGTAGTTCCCGGCTTGTAGTGGAAATCCTGCACCAAATCGTCGACATTGGCGTAGGTGGCCGGGACATCGCCCGGCTGCATCGGCAGGAAATTCTTTTCCGCTTTTCTCCCCAGAGCCGCTTCAAGAACCTCAATATAGCGTAACAGTTTTTCCTTGTTATTATTGCCGATATTGTAAATTCGATACGGGCAGTAGGAGGAGGACGGGTCGGGGCTGTCACTTCGCCATTCCCGGTTGCCTTCAGGAATCTTCTGGATGACTCGGTACACTCCTTCGACTATATCATCGACATAGGTAAAATCCCTCTCCATATTCCCATTATTGAAGACGTCGATGGGACGGTTTTCAAGAATCGCCTTAGTAAATAAAAACAAGGCCATATCGGGCCGTCCCCAGGGACCATAAACGGTAAAAAACCGTAGCCCGGTAGTCGGCAGTTTAAAAAGATGGCTATAGGCATGGGCCATCAGTTCATTGGCCTTTTTTGAGGCGGCATACAAAGAAACCGGATGATCGACATTATCATGGACTGAAAACGGCATCTTGGTATTGGCTCCGTAAACGGAACTGGATGATGCATAAACCAGATGCTTCACCCCTGAGTGCCGACATCCTTCGAGAATGTTCACAAAACCAACCACGTTGGTGTCGACATAGGAATGGGGATTGATCAGCGAATAGCGCACTCCAGCCTGGGCGGCAAGGTTTACTACCGCATCAAAACGGTATTGTTGAAAGAGCGTGGCAACGCCATCCCTGTCGGCAAGATCAATGGCAATATGAGTAAACATCGGCCCTGCAGCAAGGGCCGCCATCCGGTCCCTCTTCAGTTGCGGATCATAGTAATCATTGATATTGTCCAAGCCGACAACCTCAGCTCCGCCGGCAATCAGTTTTTGTGCCAAATGCGCCCCGATAAAGCCGGCCGCGCCGGTGATCAGTATTTTTTTCATTATTATTTGATTTGAATCGTTCGTTGGATTTTCTATGGTTTCGCCGCTTGGCAAAATTTCTCCGGCTCGATCAATCATCGAAATCGCCTTCCGGTCCCTTATCGCTGTCCAGTGTTTTTGCCCTGGCAATGATTTTTTCCCTGGTCCATCGCGCCGGATCTTCAAGGCGTGTGCCCTTGGGACCTAAATCATAGGAACCCGCCTGCAAAATGGCCTCTTTGGCTAAAACGGCGGTGCCTTCCGCATGAAAGACCTGGGTGAGAATCTTATAAACAAATTCCTCAACGCCTTTACTCATCCGCTCCCGCACCTCTCTCGCCTGCGAAAGCAGCAAGGGTTCAAAAGGCAAATTGAGATTTTTGTAATTGCCCCCTTTCCATCCGTTTTTTGCAGCATGGGCGGACATTTTCTGCCACATTTCCTCGCTCATCCCCTGTCCTTTGACCTTGATAAAATTGCCGTCTTGGTCGAGGATGGCATTGCCGTAATCATTAACCTCCACCCCCCAGGACACCATTTGCAGGGCGGTGGCGACATTGGCCTTGGTTGTATTGGTCATGCCGGCAATGGCTCGGAGTTTATCCGAATTATTGCCGGATGTTCCATGCTGCGCGCCGGAAACCTTGTAGGGTTCGAGGGCTTTGTGGATTGTAGCGGTGAGGTCAACCTGGATACCCTGACCGCTTGCCTCAAGACCGTGGGTTGATCCGTTATTCAAGGCGATCCAATCGGGAAATACACCGTTGGCATTCAGTCCCTTGATGAGAAACGAGGCATCGGCAACCGTCGACAGTCCCTGATCTCCTTTTATTTCTCCAACCTCCGTTTCAAGACCTGCCCAGGTCGGTATAAAACTGCTCAGTTCGATATTTGCCAGCAAATTCAAATCGTCCGGCATATGCGAGGCATCGACGGCGATAGAAGTTATTCCGGCATCGAACATTGCCGGAATATCCATTCTTGCAAACGGGAGGTCGGCCTCACTTTTAATGCCGTAATGATCGGCATGGATTGCCACCGGGACCGTAATGCCCGACTCATTGCATATGGCGTCGACATACATGGCTATATTATAGGAATTGACCGGGCAATAGTTGCCCTCCGACCGGGCAATCTCAATAATCAGTGCCGCATCGGCGCGCTGGGCGGCCTGCAGGGCACCACGGATAACAAAGCTATTGCGACCGTTGGCGGCAATGGTCATGGCCTTGCCCTTGGCAAGCAAACCACGGTCAATGACCTTGCCGCTGACAATCAAGGCCTTGGAATGAGGAAAACGTTTGGTAATATTAGGGGGCCGGCCAATTTGAATCAATTTTTCATATTCTGCATTCGTTCCCATGAAACACCTCCAGATGTATTTTTTCCGTTTTTCTCCAACTTGGAAAGCATATTCACAAGCAAGAAAATTTAGAGAAAACCAATTATTGAAAATACTCTCTATTTTATAAACCATGCAAAAAAAGAAATCCAGGAAGGAAACTCTTTTATTCCGATATCTTTTCACTATCGGGAAGCGATTTGCTGAAGCCAACGAAGCCTTTTCCGGCAAAAAGCCAGACCGCAACGACACTGATCTCGTAAAGCACCATGAGAGGTATCGCCATCATCAACTGATTGACAACATCCGGAGTGGGGGTGAGGATGGCGGCGATGATGAAATTTATGAGAATGGCATATTTTCTATAACGGTTGAGGAAGGCTACATTAATCAGCCCTGTCTTGGCAAGAAAGACCATGAAGATAGGCATTTCAAAAATCACGCCAAAAGCCAAAAGCAACCTGGTGGCCAAGTCGAAATATTCGCTCACCGCCGGCAGGGAGGTAAGAAATTCGTTGTTGTAACCTACGAGAAATTTAAAGGCGGGTGGGAAGACGACAAAATATCCGAAAGCCGCCCCACCGACAAAGCAGCAGGAGGAGAGGAGGGAAAACGGAACGAGCACCTTCTTCTCATGACCATAGAGCCCGGGGGCGACAAAGCGCCAGATCTGCGAAAAGATTACCGGGGACGCAAGCAGTACGCCGCAGACCAAGGCAAGCTTTAGATAAAAAAAAACCCTTCCTGGTAAGAGGTAAAGATAAGGGAAGTACCTGCCGGTAGAACCTCGACGAGAGGTTTAAAAAACCAGGTTCCAATTGGTTGAATGACCGAATAGGAAAGACAAAAACCGATGAAGGCGGCCACCAACGAGACAATCAGGCACGACCGCAATTCGCGTAAATGATCGGTGAGAGCCTGTTTTTCTAATTTTCCACTACCATCTTGCGGGTTCATATGGCATATACCCTGAATATTAACTGTTCAACGTCTCGCATTCGGAATGCGACCTGAATACCACCTGCAAAGGGTTTTGGCAAGATGGTCTGCGGCAGAGATGACATTATCATAATACGGCCTTATGGAAGATAGCGAAAAACATAATTCCCCCTTTAAGACACCCTGGGTCATCTATATCGTCCGTTGCCGGGACGGGTCGTACTATACAGGCATAACCACCGACCTGGCAAGACGTATTGCCGAACACAATTCTCCGGGAGGTGGGGCCAAATATACCCGACCCCGGCGACCGGTTACCCTCGTTCACAGCGAATCTGCACCTTCTCGGGCGACGGCCGCTCATCGGGAAAATCAAATAAAAAAACTGAGGGCTGCCGGAAAGATCCAGCTCATTGCCGATAATTTAGGCCCGGAAAATCCTCGGGTTCAGTCGCTTAGACACCCGGAGAAAATGGCGGAAGACGGCGCCTCATAAATAACTTGCCCGGATCTTTTCCGAGACTGCCTTGGTGAGATCAAGCACCTTTTCGGCATGTGCTCTCGACACCGCCCCGGTGCCACAACTGGGCGTGATCAGCGTCTGACTGTAAATCTTTTCCCTATCGATGCCGATCGACTGTAACTGCTCGGCCTGTCGGAACCATTTAGCCACCAAAGAATCAGCAATCTCGATATCAATAAACTCCGGAGCCGTCGGGACGATACCGCTGGCGAGAATACCCCCACCTGCGAAAAACTTCACCAGGTGCTCGGGGTAAAGAATGAGCTTATCAAAATAGGAATATGCATCGTAACTGACGATATCCACAGCGGATTCAAACACCACCGACCATTCGGTGTTGGCGCAGACATGGACTCCGGTCAGGCCTTTTTCGGCTCGAACAGCGGTAAAAACCTCCGACAGGCAGGCAACAATCTCTTCACGCGTTATAGTTATAAAGGCCGAAGAACCAAGACCTGCGAGTCCCGGCTCATCGAAGAACATGATGGTCCGGTCGCAGATTTCCGCCATTTTCCTGGTCTGCCACCTGGCCTTCATCGCCAAATGCTTGACCGCTGCGTCCCGCAGTTGATCGTTGTAAAAAATCGCCCTTCCGCCCTCATCGACCAACCCAGTGCAAAAGGTTATCGGCCCAGTGGTTTGCCCTTTAAGCGCTACCAGTGTCTCCTTTCTCTTCCTCACCTGCTCTAAAAACGTGTAAAATCCGGGAGCCGCCTCACGGGCCAGCTGAAACCGTGATTCCTCCAGAGAGGCAGAACCCTCGGTTACGCCAAGATACTCCTCGTAGAAAGCCAGGATTTCCTCTTCACAGGTGGTGTTTTCCGTATCGATGAAGGTCTTTCCATCAACCTCTCTGACGCACGGCAATCCAGGCAGAAACTGCTGCATCATGCCTTCAATTTTATACATCGGCAGCTGTGGCCAAAGGGGAATGTCGGGGGTATATTGAAAAATCAGATCGGTGGCTGCCTGATGACTGCCAAGGGGCAAACTGCCGATGAGAAGCGGCAGACAATTCGGTTTAAAGGGCGACATACATGATACCTGTTTATTTGTTATTTGGAAAAAATGATGCTGTTTTTAGCCAACTGACAATAATTCCAATGGTGAAAATGTCACCCTTCTTTTTCGCCAACTGTGACAAACACGACAATTTACCTGCCCATCAAATAGCCTACTCCTTGCTCCAATCCATCCAGCGACAATTCATACATTGGAAAGACGGAGCGGATGACATTGAGGGACTGGGTATATGACCAGTGGTTTTCGGCAATGGGGTTCAGCCAGATGGCCCGTGGAAAAATTTCGGCGAGAAACCTGAGTTGTTGAATTGAGGGCTTACCGCTACGCTCAAAGGCATAGATGGAACCATCGGTTGACATCAATTCATACGGCGCCATGCTGGCGTCGCCAACGATGATCAACCGGGTATCCGGGTCGAGTGGAACAAAATCGCCAATGGCAATCGGCCGTTTATAGCGCGCCGCATCCTCCCACAGCAGATCGTAGATGGTATTATGGAAATAATAGGTTTTCAAATCTTTAAATTGCGATTTTGCATAACTGAACAGGGTCTGCACTAGGTCCACGTGGGGTTCCATGGACCACCCACCATTGTCAATGGCCAAGATAACCTTCAGTCGATCGACAACCCCCCGATCGAAAACCAACTCGATTTCACCACCATTTTTCATCGTTCGATAAATGGTGGCGTCGATATTCAATCGGTCTTTTATGCCCTGGGGCACCAGATTGCGCAACCGCTTCAAGGCCTCGCCAACGGAACTGCGAGTCAATACGCCCCGCCCCGAATACTCCCTGTACCGCCTCTCTCCCGCAACCTTGATGGCGGAACGGCTACCCGACACCCCACCTACCCGTAACCCACCTGGATGAAAGCCCCCATGGCCGACCGGAGATGTGCCGCCGGTACCAATCCATTTAGACCCGCCATCATGCCGCCCTTGTTGATCTTTGAGCCGTGCCTTGAAATACTCCAACAGTTCGGCGGGAGACATGGTTGCCAGTTTTTTTTCATCAAGGCCAAGTGCGTCGGCAAGTTTTTTGGGATTTAAAAGCCATTCCTGCAGCATTCCACTGGCCATGAGATCAAAGGTTGCATCTTCCTCGGCAAAGGGCAATTCTGCCCCTGCAAAAACATGGGCAAAAATTTGGTCATATAGGTCGAAATATTTCTCACTCTTTACCAAAACCGTTCTTGCTGCAGTATACAAATCATCGATCGAATTGACCAAGCCGCAGTGCATCGCCCTGTGCAGGGTGAGAAAAGATGTTGGGCTTATGGGTATTCCCACATCTTTCAATTGATAAAAAAAAGTTATAAACATAAAGTTTCCTGTTTAGAAAAACCGTTTCTTCACCACGCTGTTTGCCGACCTCTGGTAATCGGCACTTTTTTTAAACAAAACGCCTAAATAGGGAATTTCCTTTTTCAGCCGCTCGCCGTCCTGGAAATCAGCATCGCTTGCCAGGGCTCGTATCCAATTAATCAGCTCCCGGGTGGCCGGTTTCTTCTCTAAGCCTTCGAGGTTTCTCAGTTCATAGAAGGTTCCAATGGCATTATCCGTGAGTTTGTTACTGATCTGTGGAAAATGCACAGCAATAATATTACGCATCATCTTCGGGTCGGGAAAGGCGATATGATGGAAGTTGCATCGTCCGAGAAACGGATCAGACAGGTCTTTTTTGGCGTTGGAGGTGATAATTATCACCGGACGGTGTGTTGCCCGCACAGTTTCATCCGTCTCCATGATATCAAATTGCATCTGATCGAGCACATCGAGCATATCGTCTTGAAACTCGGTTTCCGCCTTATCGATTTCATCGATGAGCAACACACATCTGACATCGGCGGTAAAGGCCTGACCGATCTTGCCCATCTTGATGTATTCCGAAATGTTACTGACATTGCGCTGGGAATCGCCAAACCTGCTATCATTCAGCCGCGTCAGGGTATCGTATTGATACAAAGCTTCAACGAGCTTCATGTTTGATTTGACATTCAGAATGATGAGCGGCATCCGCAGGGTCTCGGCAACGGCATGGGCGAGCATGGTTTTCCCCGTGCCTGGCTCACCTTTCAACAATAAGGGCATTTCCAACACCATAGAGATATTGACAATTTTTGCCAATTCAGGATCGAGAACATACTTTGCAGCCCCAACGAAAGGGAATAACTCCATAATTTTCATCTCCAAATATTTTTATTTATGTAACTTTTTGGAATTGTTTATCAAAAAAAATCTTCCTCGATCTTAATAGCCGCCATACATACGCACTATCAATCTTTGTGTAAAATAAACGGTCTCGGAAAACTGCGAAATGATACAATACTTTCCGCAAAAATAAGATGCTATTGAAAACCAAAAGACCCAAAGAGTATGGTCCTTTTTTATTGTCCACGTAAATGACTGCTCGACGGAGGCAATAAAAGACGGTATATTCTTAGAGGTTTTTCTTTGCTATTGGGGCAGTTATCGATGAATAATTGCCATGACACAGGTTCGCTGCCAGGAGTAACTCCGCGGAGATGCCCATACCTAAGTCATTGCTTTCCCGCCAAAGGTGATCAAATAGCAAATAAACCGGGATGTTGCATCGGGCAATTTAAACAGCAGAAGCATAAACAGCAAGAGAAGGGAGGAGGCGACAGGCATCATTTATGATTACCGTCTGACATTCGGCAGGCGCTTAGAGAGTCATAAAATGATAAAACAACAATCATTCCACTGAATGGAAACAAGGCTGAGGGTATAGAGAATTAGTTATGAATTTTAATATACTATTTGGTTTATCTGCAGTTGTCTGTCTGGTTGGGCTCATCGTCAGGTTATCAATATGGTTTTCCCAAGGCATGCGCCCCGCCGCCGTCCACGCCGTTCCCGCTACTACGAGAGTGGCCGAAGCACTGAGGGGAGTTTTTGGTTCACTTTTCAGTGCTCAAATTTTTCTCATTGTCAAATCGGTTTTTGTTGATCTGCTCTTCCAAAAACGCATTTTTGACAAAAGCTCTCTGCGCTGGCTCGCGCACACCTTGATTTTTACTGGCTTTATCCTGTTGCTTCTCATGCACGCCATGCATTCAGTGGTAACTGAACACCTTTTCAAAGGTTATCAGTCAACCCTTAACCCCTATCTATTTTTACGAAATATTTTCGGGGTAATGGTTCTTGCCGGTGTGGCGATAGCCGCCTTTCGCCGGATAACCCTCAAACCCCAGCGCTTGAGAACCTATGCCAGCGACTGGGCGGCTCTCGTATTTTTGGGGGTCATCATCCTTTCCGGAATGCTCCTTGAGGGGGCCAAGATCTCCTCCCCCTCGAAGTTCCAGAGCATGGTGGATGAGTATGCCTCACTTTCCAGCGAGGAAGACGGAAAGGCCCTCGAAGCCTTCTGGGTGCAAGAAAACGGCCTTATCTCTGCCAATGTTCCGCTGCCTCCGGCACCGGAACTTGTTGCCAAAGGTCGGGAAATTAATGGTGACAGCTGTATTGAATGCCACGCCTCCAATAAAGCGGCTTTCGCCAGTTTTACCGTGGCAAAAATCACCCCCTTGTTCTTTACGGTTCTCGGTGATGCAGCGACGGTAACACTTTTCTGGTATCTACACATTGTCGCCTGCCTGGCTTTTTTAGCATGGCTGCCTTTCAGCAAGATGTTTCACATTCTGGCCGCTCCCGTGAGTTTGATCGTCAAGAGCATCACCGGCGATCGGTTGCAAGAGCCGGCAAACATCCTCACCCGCCAGATGATTGGGCTCTCCGCCTGCACCCATTGTGGAACATGCAGCCTTGAGTGTTCCTCCAACATGTTTTATGAATCTTTTCAGAATGATTTCATCCTGCCATCGGAGAAGGTTCAGTATCTGAAAAAAATTGCCGCCGGCAAGGAAACCGACCCGGCTATTCTGAAGCGTATGCAGCAGGGTCTGTATGTCTGTACCAGTTGTGATCGCTGCACTACGGTCTGTCCATCGGGAATAAATTTGAAGGAACTGTTCGTCAGCTCACGCTACGCCTTGCTTGGGCAAGGAATGCCGGAGACTGTTATGCTCAGCCACTTCTCCTTTCCCTTGGCCCTGGCGCAGAACTTCGTCGATGATCATTTACAGGCGTTGAAGAAGGTGACCGACATCTTCAAAAAGAGTTTCCAGCATCTTACCGATATGGCATTACCGATATCGCTTGGTAAAGCCAAGGATATCGGCAACACCACCTTTCGAGGTTGTTTTTCGTGCCAACGCTGCACCAACATTTGTCCTGTGGTACGCAGCTACGATAATCCCGCAGAAGCCCTGGGAATGCTGCCCCATCAAATCATGTTCAGTCTCGGAATCGGCAACAGCGATCTGGCCATGGGAGCACAGATGATCTGGAGTTGTTCCACCTGCTATCTGTGCCAGGAGCATTGTCCGAATCAGGTCGAACTCTGTGATATCTTCTACACTTTAAAGAACGGCGCCCTCAACAAAATCGAGGCAGGAGCGAACTCATGAAATACGCATTTTTTCAGGGTTGCAATATCCCTATCCGCATTCAACAGTATGCAACATCAACAACGGCGGTCTTCGCTAAATTTGCCATAGAACTGGAAGTCATCCCGGAATTCAACTGTTGTGGTTACCCTGTCCGCAATGTCGACGAGAAGGCCTACATCCTGCCTTCAATCAGAAATCTCGCCATTGCTGAAAAAAAAGGTTTGGATATCCTGGTCATCTGTAATTGCTGTTTTGCCAGCCTGCAGAAAGCCAAAAACGTCATGAGCAAAAACAGGCCGCTCATGGCAGAACTGAATGCCATTCTCGCCAAAGAGGGCCTAAATTATTCGGGTACAGCCGAAGTCAAACATTACCTTACAGTACTCTACGAGGAGGTAGGCCCGGAAAAAATCAAGGCCCAACGGGTCAATGCCTTTACCGGCCTCAACATCTCAGTGATCCAAGGATGTCATGTCCTCCGACCGAGGGAAATCACCCACTTTGACGATTCCTTCGTGCCCCGGATCACCGAGGAACTGCTCCATACCACCGGTGCGAAAAGCCTTGATTGGCAGGGAAAACTTGAATGCTGCGGGGCTGCACTAGCGGGTATCAACAATGATCTTTCGCATACGTTGCTCAAGGAAAAAATTACCGGGGCGCAGGCCGCCGGAGCCGATTTTATTACCCCTATTTGTGCCTATTGCCACCTCCAGTTCGATACCACACAAAAAAACATCCTCTTAGAGGATTCGGGAGAAAGGCTTCTTCCGGTACTCCTCTTCCCCCAGCTTCTCGGACTTTGTCTCGGCATAGATGAGCTGACATTGGGGATTGCCACAAATAGCACTATCGCTCCGGAGGATATACAGCGACTCAAAAGTCTCCTCGGTCCTCCAGTTGAGGAGAAAAAGAAGAAGAAAGTAAAAGTCGCAGCCTGACGAAGGTTTGATAAAGCCCCCAAACATCTGCAGACACAAACCACCCCATCATCTTTGTTGATCGGGTGGTTTTTTCTTTTTTTTCATCAGAAGATGTTTACTGTTGTCAGAGTATTGATATTGGCCTGATCAATTTGTCATTGTGGTGAGATAATTGTGCATATTTTATTGGTAACAAGCATTTTCGACGGAGATAGATATGAGTAAAGTAATTGCGTTTGCAGGTAAAGGCGGGGTTGGCAAAACCACCGTGGCAACTCTGGTCGTCCGATATCTCGGGGCAAATGGAAAAACTCCGGTTCTTGCAGTTGATGCAGATCCCAACAGCAACCTTGGAGAAACAATGGGGCTGGAGGTCACCACCACCATTGGCGAGATTCGGGAAACCTACATGAAAGATCCACAAGGTATCCCTTCAGGGATGGACAAAATTAATTACCTTGAAACCCTCATTGAGCAAGCGCTTATCGAAAAACCAAAGTTTGATCTCCTGGTCATGGGCAGGCAGGAGGGGCAAGGATGTTATTGCATGGTCAACAATATCCTTAACCGTTTCACCGATAAGCTGGCCGGCCATTACCAATATACTGTTGTCGACAACGAGGCAGGAATGGAACATTTAAGTCGACGGACCAGTGGTCAGGTAGACGTTCTCTTTCTTGTTACTGATTATTCCCTAAGAGGTCTGCGAGCAGTGCGCAGGATCAACCAGATGCTTGCCGGCTTGAAGCTGGATGTAAAAAAACTTGCTATTGTCGTCACCCGTGGACCGGAAAAGCTCAGTGATGCCTTTATGGCAGAAGTTGCGGAAATAGGGTTGCCGATTGCCGGCATCATTCCCCACGACCCGGCCCTCCTTGAATTCGACATGGAACGCCGTTCTTTGCTCGAACTGCCGGAGAACGCCCCCTCCGTTTTGGCAATCGATAAGCTGATGGTTGACTTTTGCCCCGCCTAACCTGAGATCTTGCATTCTCACGGGGAGTGTTATCTCCCCATGAGAATGCAAGATCTTGACCTAGATCAATGCTAGAAAGGGAGGCTGAGTGTACACTTTACCATAATTGACCTGCTAAATGCGAAGAAGGCGGGCCAATAATCCTGTTATTTTTCACAAATATCAAAAAGGAAAGTGTCCATGAAATGCCCAGGCCAGGATATGAAATATTGGAAAGCGAGCGCCATTTTCGATGCACAGTGTCCCAAATGCAACACCACAGTTGAATTCTATAAGGATGATACCAGTAGAAAATGTGGTAACTGTGGCCATCGTTTCGTCAACCCGAAGATGGATTTTGGTTGTGCCGCCTATTGTCCCTATGCAGAAAAATGCCTGGGGGCCCTGCCGGATGACTTTGCCGGGGCCCGAGACAATCTGCTCAAAGACAAGGTTGCGGTGGAAATGAAGCGATTTTTCCAGACTGATTTCAAACGTATACGCCAAGCCACTGCTACCGCGCGATTCGCCGAAAACATTGGTAAGGCAGAGGGAGGTCATCTGGCAATCTTGCTTTGTGCCGCTTATTTGCACGATACCGGTCTCGCTGCAGCTCAAACAATATTAAGAAAGGTTGGTGCCGGCGAACCAATGATAACTGAAATCTGTATGTTATTGAATCACACTGAAAGCATCTTAGAGAGCGATACGCTCCAGGCAAAAATTCTGTACGACGCACTCGCTCTGAGACATTTGCAAGAAGACCTCAAAGAGAATCTGAATGGCAGTATTAAAATGCAACAGGCGAGTGAGACAAAGCTCTTCACCGTTTCAGCCAGAGCTTTGGCCACCTCCCTTACCGAATAAATACCGGCATCTGACGGACGATTAATTGCCTATCGTTTCTTGTCCGAATGATTCTCGCTTAAGGCAAATCCGCATCTATCGCTGAGTTAGCTCTGCCAGCTGAGTAGAACTATATTGTTTTTCACCATCGCCCCTATCCCCTTCTTGTCTCTTGTCTCACAATACGATATTATCAGTGAGGATCTTCTGATTGAAAACCAGGAGCAGGAAGCACCTGAGCGATCTTCCTCGATCGCCACATTATGGCGGCACTTCCGAGCTCCATGAGTCTTGAAAAGATTTTTGATGTTTTCCCCTCCTTGCATTTTCATTAATGTACAGGCAGGCGAGATATAAGGTTAGACCAATGTAGCAAGAATCATAAGAAGGTGCCCATGGCCTCGGTATTGATCGTCGATGATGAACGAAGTATGCGGGATTTCCTCAAGATCCTTCTAGAAAAGGAAGGTCATAAAGTTGCCATTGCCGAAAGTGGCAAAAAAGCTCTTGATATCCTCGACAACCAACAGGTAGACGTTATTGTCAGCGATATCCGCATGCCCGGCATGACCGGCATTGAACTTCTTGAAGCAGTTAAAAGGGAATCTCCCGATCTGCCGATAATCATGATCACTGCCTTCGCTTCTCCCGATGATGCCGTATTGGCGATGAAGAATGGGGCCTTTGACTATATCACCAAACCATTTAACGTTGACGAGATTAAATCGGTAATAGAATCAGCCACGAGTAAAATTCAGCAAACAAAAAAACCCCAGGACCTCAGCAACGCATTTCCGGAAATAATCGGTAATAGCCGAGAAATGTTAAAAATCTATGATATGATCCAGCGGGTTGCCCCGACACCTGCTAACGTCTTAATCTATGGGGAATCGGGAACCGGCAAAGAACTGGTGGCCCAGGCCATTCATAAACACAGCAAAGTTGCCAATCAGAACTTTGTTCCAATTACCTGTAGCGCCATCCCCGAAGATCTGATGGAAAGCGAGTTATTCGGCCACGTCAAGGGTTCTTTTACCGGAGCAATAAGTGATAAATCCGGCCTCTTCAACGAAGCCGACAACGGCACCGCCTTTCTTGACGAAATAGGTGAATTGACGCCAATTATTCAGACCAAGCTGTTACGGGTTTTGCAAGAACGTGAGATTAAACCCGTCGGTGGAACGCGTTCGAAACGAATTAATGTCCGCATAATTGCCGCAACCAACAAAGTGCTCGAAGATGAAATTCGCGAAGGCCGATTCAGGGAAGATCTTTTTTACCGCCTAGCGGTTGTCCCAATGCGGGTGCCTCCTCTGCGCGAGAGAAAGGAGGATGTGCCGATGCTGGTCGACCACTTCCTGAAAAAATACTCTCGACTCCTTGCTAAAGAAGTGCAAGAAATCTCTTCCTATGGTTTACAAGTTCTGATGAATTATCACTTTCCAGGGAACGTCCGGGAACTGGAAAACATTATTGAGCGGGGCGTTGCCCTGGCTGGGTCGAATATTATTCTCCCGGAGAGTTTGACCTTTTCCGGAAAATCCAAGCCCAGAGTGCCTGATACCGATAGCAATGAGTACGGCGGCCTTTTTCAAGCAGCCGCTAGTGAAGAAGAACTCTTTGATCTGGGTATTGAAAAAATTATCGATAACCTGGAAAAGCGGCTCATATCCCACACCCTGAAAAAAACCAACAATTCAAAAATGCGCGCGGCAGAACTTTTGCAACTCAGCTTTCGGTCCTTGCGCTACAAAGTAAAAAAATACGGTTTGAGCTGATTCTTATGGATCTTTCCACCCTCATCGGACGTGCCCGGAACACCATCAGCATAAACCAGATTCTCAGGAACCAACTGCTGTGGATGTTATTGCTGCGTATAGTTCTCTATACACTCCTGCTGGCCATCAGTTATGTGTTCCGTGACGCCCAGATTGATGTAATCATTCTGCCGACCAATTTGCTTATCCTGTTACTCCTTATTGTCTTTCTCACCACCATACTTTCAGCATTTTTCCTCCTCATTTATGAGGGAAATCTACGCAATTTCGGCTTCGCTCAAAATCTCCTCGACACCCTTTTCGTCGCACTCCTGGTTTTCTTTTCCGGCTCTTCACGATCAATTTTCACCTCAGTCTTCTTTTTTCCCATCATCGCCGGTGGTCTTCTTCTCCCTAGAAAAGGTGGCCTCGTTGCCGCTGCATCGGCAACCCTCCTGTATGGAACCATACTTTTTCTGGAAGCATACGGCCTGTACCCGGATTACTTGCGCGAATATCTGTGGGAAGCATCGCCGAATCCGATGATTATCTTCAACCATTTTGCAGTCCAGGGCTTAACCTTCTTTCTCGCCGCGATTCTCAGCGCCCTCTTCGGTTTGCGTCTTATGCGAACCGAAAACGCCCTTTCTGATTCTATTAAAAGCTTTGACCAGCTCACCATTTTGTACAAACAAATTTTTGACAATATCTCCATCGGTATCATTACAATCGATGCGAATCGCCATATAACTTCAGCGAATAACGCCATCAAAACAATCACTGGATTGCTGCACAAAGACCTCATTGGCAAAAAACTGCAAACAACTTTTCCAAGTCTTGACTTGTCGGGACGCGGTAACCGGTTGACCACCGATTTTGTTAAAAACGACGGTAGCAAGGTGCGCATCGGCTATTCCTACATAAACATTGAACGTTCACAAACCGATCAGCCTTCTGAGGAGCCACCGCACAAAATAATCACCTTGAAAGATATAAGTGAAATTGAACAATTGGAGCGCCAGGTCAGACAGACGGAAAAACTCGCGGCCATCGGCATGATGAGTGCGAGTATCGCCCACGATTTCCGTAACCCTCTGACGGCAATCTCGGGATCAGCGCAAGTTCTTGCCAAAGAATTCTCATCTGGGAGCTCAGAGAATTACAGTAATTTTCAATTGACTACCATCATCCTCAGGGAATCGAATCGCCTCATTGAAACTATTGCGGATTTTTTAAGGTTTTCCCGCCCGGAGGTCGCCACGTGTAATTGGTTTTCGCTTCATGGCTGTATTCAGGAGGTGCTGCAAGTCTGTAAGGCTGATCCCGCTTGGCCGGAATCGGCACAAATACTCTGCGATTTTGACCGAACAGTTGACGTTTGGGCGGACGAGAAGGAGATGTTCACGGTATTCACCCATCTCATCCTGAATGGTTTGGCTTTTTGCCCCCCGGGCAAAGAACGTATTACCATTCAGGCACGGGAAATCAATGATAGGGCGCAGCAAGAGGCAATAGAAATTTCAATCCATGACAACGGACCGGGCATTGCGGAGAATCTACAAGAACAGATTTTTGAACCGTTTTTCACGACACGGGCAGAAGGCACCGGACTCGGTCTGGCGATAGTGAAACAAACATTAACTGAGCATCAGGGCTCAATCGACGTCGGCTGTGGCAAGAGCGGCGGGGCAATATTCACCATCACCCTCCCATTGCCCCAATAGCCTGCCAACACTTTGATGCATCATGGGCGGATGCCTTTCAGTTTGCCGGCGGCCGGTTCGCAGGAACAATAGGATCGTCTCCAAATTTAAGATGCTCGATCTGCAAATATACGGTTCCCGTCCCAGAACGGTCAACTGTCAGTATCGTACCGCCAATCCAGAGCTTTTTCCCTGGCTCCAGATCCCGAAGTTGTGGATATGCCGAGGGGTCTATGTCACTCTCAAGCACTACTCCAAAGCCATCTTCGGCTACGTCCAGAACAAGAGTGGCTTTACTTCCGGTGGTCGCTTGCAGAGTAAAAAAATAGGCCGGCCACAAAACCCGCAGCCCTGTATATTTGGCTACCATCACGTCCTCGTTTAAATTCTCCAAAGAAGACAGTTGCTGCAAAAGCTCATCAGGTAAAGGTTTGAGAGAAAAAGAGGCTGATTGCGGAGCTTCCTCGCTTGGCCCGACACCGTCCTTATGTTGGAGTTTGAGTTCAACAGTTTTTGGGACGGACTCCGGCTGGAATTCCTGTGTCAATCGTCTTGTTTTTTGAAGAACAATACCGCCAGTGACAGAGAGTATGACAATAACGACCACTCCGGCAAGAGCTATTCGTTCTTTGCGTTTCTTTATGAATTCCAGTACCCTGTTCTTGGAAAAACCCATTGTCATCTTAACCACACTCCAAAGTATCCGCTCTCCGGGCGCTCAAGCACCTTGATCAATTCTTTCCGGCAATTATCTCTTCCACCTTAAGAGAATTTACAAAAATAATACCCTTCTTCAATCTCTTTTTCTAAGAAATAATGCTTTGCGGTGTCGTTGATACATCACTCAATGCCGACCTCGCACTTACTCCTGCTCTTTCCATATGCGAGCACCTAAACCGGTAAGCTTCTCCACCAGATTTTCATAACCACGCTCCAGATGGTAGATACGAGAAATGTCAGTTCGCCCAGAGGCGGCAAGCCCGGCAATAACCAGTGATGAACTGGCTCGCAGGTCAGTAGCCATGACCGGTGCACCGCTCAAGCCGTTCATTCCTCGACCCGAAACGACTGCAGAATGGCCATCAACCCTGATTTTGGCACCCATTCGCTGCAGTTCAGCCACATGCATGAACCGGTTCTCAAAAATTGTCTCAGTTATTACGCATAGATCAGAGCCAAGCGTCATAAGCGCCATGTACTGCGCCTGTAGGTCGGTTGGATAGCCGGGAAAGGGCATTGTTTTGATATCGATGCTGCCCAAAGTCGGTAATTCTTGTAGCCGAGACGGCCAGCTGATGCTGATCGAATTCTCGGTTTCGCTGATGAGCAGACCAGCACTACGTAGTTTTTCAAGAAGAGACGGCAGATGGGCAGGATTACAGTCAGTGACCGTGCCGGAACCGCCGGTTGCGGCTATGGCAATAAGATAGGTTCCGGTCTCGATCCGATCCGGAATGATGGTACAATCAGCGGGGATAAGCTCTTTCACCCCATGAATAGTGAGACTGTCAGTGTCGCGGCCCTCAATTTTTGCCCCCATCTTGCTCAACATTTCTACGAGGTTGCCAACCTCCGGCTCACGGGCGGCATTTTTGAGAACCGTTGTCCCTTCCGCCAAGACAGCAGCCATCAGCAGATTTTCGGTACCGGTGACGGAAGGGATATCGAAATAGATGACATTCCCCTGCATCGGCCCGTCTATGTGGGCATCAACATAACCACCCTCAAGTTTGCAGGTAACTCCCAGGCGCTCCAACCCCATAATGTGAAAGTTAATCGGTCTGGCGCCTATAGCACAGCCCCCGGGCAGTGACACTTTGGCCTTTCCCAGCCTAGCTAGCAAGGGCCCCAACACCAACACCGAGGCCCGCATGGTTTTCACAAGTTCATAAGGCGCTTCAGCATGTACCAAATGGGTCGAGTCCAAAATCAGAACATCACCGTGGCGCTCACTTTTTACCCCGAGATTGCCCAGAAGCCGGATAAAGGTCCGGGTGTCACGCAGATCCGGGACATTGCGGAGAGTGTGTCGTCCCGGTGTCAGGATTGTGGCGGCCATCAAAGGTAAAGCGGCGTTTTTTGCGCCACTTATTCTTACCTCACCGTGCAGCGGTATCCCGCCTTCAATGATCAGTTTTTCCATCGTTTGTTACCTTTATATCATTGCGCCATTCTGGCATGTAGTACTCGATCTCGACCGGCATAATCGACTAATATATCAACCTTTGCAAAAGGCAGGGAATCTTTCCGCACTTCTGTGAAGAGTACGCGCGCCGCGTCACCCTGATCTGCACCGATTTCCATAAACAATTGTCCGCTGGGGCAGAGGAATTGCGGCACCTCCCGACATATCCTCAGGATGAAATCCATGCCACCCGCTCCACCATCCAGTGCAAGCCTTGGCTCATGTTTGGCCACCTCGGGATCCAGGTTATTGTCAAGTTCAAAACGACTCACATACGGCGGGTTCGATACGATGAGGGAAAAATCACGACGCATGCGAAAGGCGGAAAAGAGATCAGCCTCGACCAATGCCACATTCTCCGCCAATCCGTGGCGATAAAGATTGGATCGAGTAACTTCGAGTGCCGCGGGAGAGATATCTGAGGCAATAATTCTTTTCCCGGTTTCCTTGGCAAGTACGGTAGCAATGGCACCGCTACCACAGCAAAGATCAAGGAGTGCCCCCTTTGCCAAATTTTCCGGATCGGCAAGGGCCAAAATCCGATCAAGAAGAAACTCCGTCTCCGGCCTCGGGATGAGGACGGCCGGAGAAACCCAAAAAGGCATTGACCAAAACTCCTGCTCTCCTAGAATATATGCAACCGGTTCTCTCTTTTTTCTACGACTAATGAAACCGAGAAATTTACTTTGTTCTGCCTCAGCCACGTCGGCTTGCCCGAGAAGGAAAATTTCGGTTCGCGATTTCCCCAGACAGGCCTCAAGGAGAAGCCGGGCTTCGAGGGCGTATTCCTCTATCCCTGCAAGCTCAAGTTCGCCGGCAGCTAGTTGAAGGAGTTCCGAAAGACGCATGTTTTGTACACAGGTCCTAAATTAGAATACTTGCGAAGAAGTCGAAGAAGACAGCAAAAAACCCTGATGTCCTTATTGAATACTTTTCAGTTTTTCGGCCTGGTCATGAGCAATCAGCGGGAAAATCACATCTTCAATCTTGCCGCTCATTATCGAATCAAGTTTATAGAGAGTGAGGTTGATTCGATGATCGGTCATGCGTCCCTGGGGAAAGTTGTAGGTGCGGATTCGTTCACTCCTGTCGCCGCTGCCGACCTGACTTTTCCGATCCTGGGAGATCTTGTCGTGGCGCTCCCGTTCCAGTTGATCGAGCAATCGCGCACGCAACACAATCAGGGCCTTGGCCTTGTTTTTATGCTGCGATTTTTCATCCTGACAGATGACCACAAGACCTGTCGGCAGATGGGTAACCCGCACCGCAGAGTCGGTTGTATTAACCGATTGACCACCCGGACCTGAAGAGCGGAAGACGTCAAACTTCAACTCATTCATATCGATATGTAATTCAACCTCATCGACTTCCGGCAAAATTGCCACGGTAACCGCCGAGGTGTGAATCCGCCCCTGGGTTTCGGTCTCGGGAACCCGCTGCACACGATGGACTCCGCTTTCATACTTGAGCTTTGAGTAGACCTGGTCGCCGCTGATAAGGGCAATAATTTCTTTGAATCCACCAATACCTATGGGGTTGGAACTCATAATCTCCACCCGCCAACCCATATTTTCAGCGAAACGGCTATACATTCTGAACAGATCTCCGGTAAATAGAGCCGCTTCATCGCCCCCGGTACCCGCTCTGATCTCAAGAAAGGTATTTTTATCGTCATTGGGATCCTTGGGAAGAAGAATGATCTTCATCTCCTGATCGAGTGCCTTCTCCTTGTCCGCCAGTTCCTCAAGGTCAGCTTTGGCCAGATCTTTCATTTCCTGGTCTTCTGATTCATCAAAGAGGATTGCTTTGTTGTCGCCGATTTCTTGCTGAACCTTCATGTACTCCCGGTACTTGGCATTAAGTTTAATCAGATGGGCGTGTTCTCGAACAACCTTTTGATATTCCTTTTGGTTGTTTACCAGTTGCGGATCGGACAGCCGCCCTTCAAGATGAGAAATCTTATCGTCGAGGTCAGCAAATCTTTCAAACATAGCTTGCCTTCTGAGCCGGGGAAAAGAGAAAGAAAAAAGTCCACAACCATGGCGAGCATCGTTGTGGACCTCATTGAGAATACACTGCTTGTCGGAGAGAGAACCGACACCGGGTATAAATGCTTAGGATTTTTCCTTTCCTAATTTGGCATAATGTTGAGCATAACGCTGTTTGAACTTCTCGATGCGCCCCGCCGAGTCAATGAGTTTCTGTTTGCCAGTGAAAAAAGGATGACAGGCTGAGCAGATCTCAACCTTCATCTCTTTCATTACCGACCCCACTTCTACTTTGTTACCACAAGCGCAGGCCACATTGATTGTGTGATACTCAGGATGAATTCCGTTCTTCATAGTTTCTATTCCTCCATCACCCCTGAGGGTGAGCAAATTTTAACGATATTGAGAATAATCTTTTACCACAAAAGAGGTATATTACCAAAACAGCGATTTTTTTCAACAAAAAATAAACCTTCCCATGCTTGTGGAAAATCTTATGTATTCATGGAATCAAGAAAATCAGCGTTGGATTTCTGCAGTTTCAATTTATCTATAAGAAAATCCATGCAATCGGCGGGATTCATCGAGTTGAGCAGTTTACGAAGGATCCAAATCCGATTAAGAGCATCCGCCTTAATGAGAAGGTCTTCCTTCCGCGTCCCTGACCGTTTGAGATCAATAGCCGGAAAGATTCGCTTGTCGGCCATCTTCCGGTCAAGTATCAGCTCCATATTGCCGGTTCCCTTAAATTCTTCAAAAATAACCTCATCCATTCGGCTCCCCGTTTCAATAAGGGCCGTGGCCAGAATGGTCAAACTTCCACCTTCTTCGATATTTCTCGCTGCACCAAAGAACCGTTTGGGCCGATGCAAAGCATTGGCTTCAACACCACCGGAGAGAATCTTGCCACTTGCCGGAGTGACAGTGTTATAGGCTCGGGCGAGCCGGGTAATAGAGTCAAGCAAAATCACCACGTCCTTTTTATGCTCGACCAGTCTCTTGGCCTTTTCGATAACCATTTCTGCAACTTGAATGTGGCGTTGTGGTGGCTCATCAAAGGTTGAGCTGACAACTTCGGCGGTCTTAACACTCCTGGTCATTTCCGTGACCTCTTCCGGACGTTCATCAATCAGGAGAACGATCAGGTAGACCTCCTTGTGATTTCGCACAATGGAGTTAGCAATTTTCTGCATGAGAACTGTTTTCCCGGTACGCGGTGGAGCAACAATAAGTCCTCGCTGACCTTTGCCGATGGGCGCAAACATATCCATAATCCGCATGGAAATGTTATCCGGCTGCCACTCCAAAGTGAAGGCTTCATTGGGATGAAGCGGTGTGAGGTTGCCGAACAATGTCTTCTGCTTCGATGCTTCAGGGGGATCAAAATTAACACTGTCTACCTTCAGCAAAGCAAAATATCTCTCACCTTCTTTGGGTGAGCGTACCAACCCTTCTATGGTATCTCCGGTGCGAAGATTCAACCTGCGTATTTGCGAGGGAGAGACATAGATGTCATCCGGGCCAGGCAGGTAGTTATAATCAGGAGCCCTGAGAAAACCAAAACCATCGGGCAGTATTTCCAGGACGCCACTACCGCGCATCTTTCCGTCCTTGTCGGATTGGGCTTTAAGAATTGCAAAAATGAGTTCCTGTTTACGTAGCGCACTGTAGCCTTCGACCTTTAATGTTCGGCCGAGCGCCACCAATTCACCGATTTTCATCAGTTTAAGTTCCGCCAGATTCATTAATCTACTTCTCCTTTCTGGAATTATTGGCAGGATAATGGGGAAACACCGTTGACGTCAAGACGCGTCAGGCTCTTCGCCATGCCATCGGTGTGGATTTAATAATTTCTGTCAAGACCGCGCATTGCAAGAAATGCCTAGGCAAAATCCATAGCAAAGGAAATCATTTATAATGTCAATGGTACTCGTTGAGTGCTGTGTGTCGGTCAGATAATATCAATAGAATGGCGTAAATGACCAGATCTGTGACGAATCAAATATTTTGAAGTCTGTGGATGGTCCTGTAACAATTTTCCGGATACAACTATCTCAGAGCGGAGTGTAATAAACAGGATTCAAAGAGATGATTCAGCAAAGACAGGGAGTGAGTTTCAAAATCATTGTTTCCCTTATACGTATTCGCGCCTTTACTGTCAAGCTTTTTAGGAGTCGTCACAAAATATCTTGGGCATTCTTTCTGATTACGTTACAGCTCCTTATGCCACCCATAGTATTCAACTGGTCAGGTTATTATCTCTACTTGCAAGATTTTTGCCTAGCCAGGCTATCTGTTGTGCCGTACTCACAAATGTCCCGCTGTTATCAATGACAAAATGGGCGAGTTTTAGCTTTTCCGAAAGGGCTAATTGCGTAGCAAAAACCCGTTGTATCGCCCCTGTCGTCATACCATCTCGGATCGTCACTCGGCTGCAGCAAAGTTCTTCAGGAATATGTACAACCACCCACACGGCAAAATCATGTTGCCAGCCAACCTCAAAGAGGAGTGGCACCTCGACCACCAGGTGTTGCCCTGCAGCGCAACAATGCCGGTAATAATCAGCAACCTCCTCTCGCACCAAGGGGTGCAAAATCGACTCCAGCTC
Organism: Desulfobulbales bacterium; assembly: GCA_038211245.1. GTDB lineage: Bacteria > Desulfobacterota > Desulfobulbia > Desulfobulbales > Desulfocapsaceae > Desulforhopalus_A. The sequence continues at coordinate 37,613 of JBBQVT010000007.1, forward strand.
CCGTTTTACCGCACTGTCGGTAAACACAGCTTGGCGAAGACGCTGCCTATTGAGTGCGCCATTGGGGAAAAGAAAACGGTTGCCGAATACCCTGGAAAACCTTTCAAATCCAAGTTTTCCTTCCTGCATCTGCTGTCGGCAAAGCTGATCCGTATCAAGATGTTCAGCTGAAATGGCAACCGCGAGTATTCTGCTTGCCGTACTCTTGCCAGAACCAAACCCACCGGTCACGGCGATATTCACTGTCCCGCCTCTTTTTTTAAATTGCTTTCGAATTCGTTCAAAACATCGGCAAAATCCGGCCAAAGAACAGCTGTATAATCCATCGGTTGATCGGTGACGGGATGATTGAAGACCAATCTCGACGCATGCAGGAGGTGTCTGGGAAAGGCACTGTTATCGCGATGTCCTCCATACACTCTATCGCCGACTACCGGACAGCCGAGGTGGGCCATATGGACCCGAATTTGATGGGTTCTCCCGGTTTCGATGACGATTTTTGCCAAACTGAAGGCATGGGGAAATTCTTGAAGAACCTGCCAATTACTGACGGCATACCGACCACCATGCTCTTTTACCGCCATCTTCTGACGATGAACCGGATGACGTCCGACGGATGCCACCAGCCGTCCACTCTTATCCTTGAGCACTCCATGAAGCAAGGCCAAATATTCCTTGGTGAGTCGCCGGTTTTTAAAATCGTCGACCAGCTTCCGGTGCACGAAATCCTGCTTAGCCACCAGCATAATTCCAGAGGTATCCTTATCAAGTCTATGAACAATTCCAGGTCGTAAACTGTCACCAACCTCGGCAATGGATTGGCAATAATGCACCAATCCATTGACTAATGTTCCCTGAGAATTACCACTCCCCGGATGCACCACAAGTCCCGGAGGTTTTGACAAAAGCAGAAGAAATTCATCCTCGTAGATAATCGAAAGATCGATGGGTTGAGGTTGGACATCGATCGCTTCCTGTTTTTCAATATCGCCGCTGACAATCTCACCCACCTTGAGTCGATAACTGTTTTTGCGAGATACTGCATCGACACAGATATGGCCCTTTCGGATAGAGTTGGCGAGAACAGCCCTGGAAAGCGATGGAATAGTCAGAGCAAGAAATTGGTCTAGACGCATTCCAGCCAATCCCGCATCGATTGTTGCCTGAATAGAATTGCTTCGAGAAAAAAAAGTGTCGATCATTGGAATATTAGATTCCATGCAAAACACTCCCAGGGCAACGTAGGGGTGAACCACAAAATCAGAAGATACCTCAACTTAAAATTCCTGAGAGATAGACGAGTACTCATTTCTGACTGACAACTGCTTCATGAAGGTGTTCAACTGACAAGTCGTACTCCAGAGAGCCCGGCTCATCGGGGTTAAGAGAAGATTGCTTCAATAGACTTAGTAACAGCGGCCTCTTCAGTGTTCTGGGCCAGTGACAATTCTTTGACGAGGAGATTTTTGGCAGTATCAAGCATCTTCCTCTCACCATAACTCAGATCCTTATCAACACTTAGAAGGAAAAGGTCACGTAATACCACAGCAACTTCATGGACGGATCCGGTCTTGATCTTTTCCATATAGTCGCGGTAACGCCTGTTCCAGGTCTGTGTGCCCAGAGCTACCGAGCGATCCGCCAATATATCAAAGACATTACTCACTTCATGCTTTCCGACAATAGCCCGTAGACCAACATTTTTACTGCTGGCGGTGGGAATCATAATCCTCATGCTGTTGTCAAGAATTTCTAAAATGTAAAATGATTGATTAATTCCACCGATTTTCTTCGTTTCGACGGCTTTAATAACACCAACACCATGAGCTGGATATACAGCCATATCACCTTCAGAAAACACAGGTTTCTCCTTTTTTCAAAGCGCCTTGCATAAGGCCGGACACAATAGTAGCTGAATGACAAGACACTACAAAAGTAATTGCTAATAAGGGAATGCACCGGACGATAAAGAAATATTTCTTTATTCCGGTTGTGATTGATATTTTTGCTGCAGCAGATGATACTGAAAAATCAGTATTTTTAAACACTGTACGTTGTTTACTATAACCCATTTGCAGAAATATTGCCGCACTTTTTCCAGGTTATCCGAGTATTGAGCAAACAATGGCGGAAATCGCCAGGTGTTTGCAATGTGTTTAACGAGGATTTTGTTTCACTTCAGACTGTTAAGAAACCCCATGGCCTTATCCGGCGTCTCTTGAAGATAAAGACGTATACCTTGCTCCAACTGAGAATATCTGACAGACATGAGATCCACCTCGGTCTCATTGAAGTCACTGAGGACATACTTTTCCACCGGAAACCCAGGATGAACATCGTCTTTCCCCGGCCTTCCGATACCGATCTTTAATCTAAAGAAATCATTGAAACCCAAGTATTCAACTGTAGATTTAATACCATTATGTCCTCCAGCTCCACCGCCTTTAACAAGCTTTATTCGCCCTGAATGCATATCAAGATCATCATGAATCACCAGTAATTTGTCAGGTGTGACTTTAAAGAACCGGTAATACTGAACTACTGCTTTTCCACTCAGGTTCATGAAAGTAGCAGGTTTAATGAGGTGCACCTTTTTACCTAAAAATGAAAAACTGGACGAAAATGCCTGCCACTTTTCGATAAACTGTGTGTGCCCCCATTTCCTCGAAAGTTCATCGATAATCTGAAAACCTACATTATGGCGATTCAAACAGTACTGCGCTCCGGGATTGCCAAGACCAACAATCAGGTAGTCATTTGCTTCCATAAATATTACATTCCAAAAAACAGAAAGGTCCGAAAAAAATCTTTTTTCGGACCTTATATTCTCTCCTACAGGTGAGAAGTATAAACTTTACGTTTCTTTTGAGCAAAGAAACGAGCTTAGTGACCTTCCCTTGTGATCATCACATCAGGCGACGGCAACCTTCTGTCCAGGTTTAATGACACTCACAGCTAACACTTCGATATCAGTAACCATTTTGACATTTTCCGGGATGGATATCTCACCACATTTGACACAGTCGCCAATGGCAAGCGAAGTTACATCTACTACACATTCATCCGGGATATCGAGCGGCCTGCCTTCCAGAATAACTTTATCATGGGCTATGACCATATCTCCACCAAGATCGACGCCCTTGGCTGTACCGTTATACACTATGGGAACCGTGAAAGACCGACTCTTCTGAATATCAATTTCGCAAAAATCGACATGAATCAAAGTGTCGCGAACCGGATCTGTCTGAACCTCTCCTATCATCACGCATCTATCGGAGGCACCATCAATTTTCAGTGTAACAACCGTATTCCGGCGATAGAACTCAAGAAGTTGTGCCATAAGTGTTTTGGTCTCAAACTGAAGCATGACAGCCTCTCCCCCTCCACCATACACTATAGCTGGAGTGATCCCTTGCATACGCAGTTGCCGCATGGGTCCCTTGCCGGAAATATTTCTCACAGATGCGGACATTTCAACCTGAAACATTAAGCCTCCTTTGCCAGACAGTCGCAGTAACTTGCATCAAAAACGACTGACCAGAATATTATAAAAAATTAAATATAATTCGAAATTAATCAAACCATGCCGGTTATACAAACAGCGAACTGACTGAATCCTCATTATGTATCCTGCTGATCGCCTCAGCAAGCAAACGGGAGACGGAAAGAACCTTAATTTTTTCGCACTTCAACGCCTCGCCACGCAGGGGTATCGAATTGGTAACGACGAGTGATTTCAATTGCGATGCATTGATTCTTTCAATTGCCGGTCCGGAAAGAACAGGATGTGAACAACAAGCGTGTACCTCCTTGGCCCCATGTTCCAGAAGGGTTTTAGCGCCAGCACAAAGCGTTCCCGCTGTATCGACCATATCGTCCATCAAAATTGCGGTTTTTCCCACAACATCACCGATTACGTGCATTGCCTCGCATTCATTGGGCTTATCACGACGTTTGTCAATAATGGCTAAACCGGAATTCAATCTTTTAGCAAACGCACGACTTCTCTCCACCCCACCGGCATCCGGAGAGACCATGATGACTTCATCACCAAAATTTTGTTTGATGTATTTGAGAATCACCGGCGCCGCAAAAAGATGATCAACGGGAATATTGAAAAATCCCTGGATCTGTCCGGCGTGCAGATCCATACACAGTACCCGGCGAACCCCCACAGCCATGAACATTTCGGCAACCACCTTGGCGGAAATTGGAACTCGTGGAGCGTTTTTCCGGTCCTGTCGCGCATACCCGTAGTAGGGAACGACGGCGGTAATTCTTCTCGCCGAAGCCCTTCGCAGCGCATCAACCATGATCACCAACTCCATTAAGTGATCATTCACTGGAGTGCAGGTAGGTTGAATGAGGAAAACATCGGTTCCCCGCACATTTTCCTTCAGTTCGACAAAAATCTCTCCATCACTGAATTTTCTTAGATCAGCTTTGCTCAAGGGTATATTCAAATGCGTAGCAATTTCTTCTGCCAACTGCCTATGAGCATTCCCTGTAAAAATCTTTAAATCACTAGCCATGTCTTATGCACTCGGAAAATCCAGATAACGTATATTAACGATGGCTGGGGCGGAAGGATTCGAACCTACGGATGCCGGGATCAAAACCCGGTGCCTTACCGCTTGGCGACGCCCCAGTACAAGACCTTAACAAATAAACCTTTTCACCGTATTCCTGACGTAATCCATCAACAACACGCTCAAAACCTGAGATATCAGACAAATCAGAGTCCGGAAAAACTCCAAAAACGGTTGGTCCGCTTCCAGACATCAACACCCTTGATGCCCCCGCCGCTAAAAGAGTTCCTTTAATAAGCTCAATTTCCGGATGTTTTGCACACGTTACCTGTTCAAGGTCGTTATGCATCTCCGACAGCAGCAAAGAAACGGTTTTGTGCTTTTGAAAGCATGACAATTTAGAGGTTTTCGCTTGCCTTGTCAATGTTAAATTTTCAAAGACCCAAGCTGTCGAGACAAAAATGTTGGGATTAACCAAAATAAATGAACAATCGTCGAGCGAATCTACAGGAGATATTATATCGCCAATGCCCCGAGCAACTACGGCGTCATGGCCGATGACAAAAAAAGGAACATCCGCACCCAAGGGGCGAGCAATTTCTATCAACTCCGGTTCACTGAATTCTTGGTCAAAAATGGTATTCAATCCCCGAAGAACTGCACCGGCGTCGCTGCTCCCGCCGCCAAGTCCGGCCGCCACAGGAATTTTCTTTTCTAAAAAAATTCTCACCCCACACCCTTCCCCCTTCCGGCTGGCGGCAAAATAGGCGCTTGCCGCCCGTGTTGCGAGATTCCCGGCATCCGCCGGGATATTGGGATCTGAACAGAGAAGCTCTACCTTCCTGTTCGCAGGCAAAATTTGCAGAGTAATGAGGTCATACAACTGCAACTTCTGCATCCATGTCTCCAGATCATGGTAGCCATCGGATCGTCGACCGAGGACATGCAGAAACAGGTTTATTTTTGCAGGTGCATGAAGGGTAAGATTACAGTTCCAATAAGTCATTGAAAATAACTATTTTTTCACTGCTTTAACAAAACGTATCTTAATGTCATAAAGAATGTTTTTCAGCAGCTCTTCTTCATCCGGGGTCAGGTTCCCTTTGGTTTTGTTCTGAATCAGTACCAAGGTGTCTATCGCATGCCTCGCGAGGTCATGCTCCACTATCCTTTTTCCTGTTTGCGGATCAGCAATCTCACCAAGATGATAGAGAGCTGAGGTATTCAAAGACATTACAAAGGCAGGAAAGGTGACTTCCGGCATCACACATCGTCCCTCTTTGTTGGGAACCTTCCCCTCACCACAACCACAATCACTGCCAGTTATTTTTTCATCATCCGCCATGCCTTGTTCCCCTCTTCAAATTACTTGCATCCTTGATAACCGGATAAAAACTTTCGTTGAATGAGCAATTGCAGCTCTTGATCGCCCCCATCGTGGAGGAAAACACACCAATCTCTTGTCCAAGACATTAAACAGCAGATAAATCAAGGACCTGAGCGTTATTGATATTTGCTAACTCCTTGACTTTTATTAATAGATCCTTTGAAACAAGTTCATCAGTACTCAGCAGAATTATATTCTGATTGCTTGTTTCTTCTCGACCAACGGTCATCCTGGAAATATTTGCCCCGGCAGCGCCAAGGGTTGTTCCCAACGCCCCGATGACCCCGGGTACATCATTATTGAATACCAACAGCATAGGTCCGGATATCATAGCCTCCAGCCTAAAAGAATTCAAGCGCACAAGACGTGGCTCATTTCGCCCGAATACTGTGCCAACGAGTATGTTCTCCGCTTCATTGGTGGTTACTTTAACCGTCAGTGTATTGATGAAATCATCCGATTTATCACTCTTTGACTCAATGACCCTAATCCCTCGTTCTTTAGCAATGATCGGGGCATTAACATAATTTACCGCATCCTTCAGGATGGGTGAAAAGAGCCCTTTCAAAAATGCAACCGTTATAGGAGTGGTGTTCAGTTCCGCCAATGCGCCGCTGTATTCAATATTGACTTCGGCGACTCCACCCTTGGCAATTTGCATATGCAGAACACCGAGCTTTTCACCCAAGATCAGATACGGCCCCACCTGCGCCAAGACATCGTCGCTTACCGACGGGACATTAACCGCATTGGTCACTACCCCCTTTATGAGATAATCGGCAATCTGCTCGGCAATAATTAATGCCACATTTTCCTGGGCCTCACTTGTTGAAGCGCCCAAATGCGGAGTACAGATAAAATTATCCAAACCAAGAAGGGGGCAGTTCTCAAAATTTGTAGGCTCTTTGGCAAAAACATCGAGGGCGGCACCAGCAATTTTTTTATTGACCAACGCCTCGTACAACGCGGTCTCGTCACACACTCCACCCCGAGCGCAATCGATAAACATGGCTTCAGGTTTCATGTTTGCAAAAAACTCGGTAGACACAAGGTTTTTGGTTTCCTGGGTTAAGGGGACATGCACAGAAATAAAGTCGGAACGTTTAGCTAAACCTTCAAGACTCACCAGCTCCACACCTATTTTCTGGGCCATTTCCTTGGGCATGTGGGGATCATAGGCGATCGTTTTCATTTTCAACCCTTGTGCCCGACTTGCAGCAATAGCACCGATTCTACCTATGCCAATCACCCCGAAGGTCTTACCGGTAACCTCACGTCCCATGAATTTTTTCTTATCCCACCGCCCCTCTTTCATTGACCGACAGGCCTGTGGAATGTTGCGTGCCAGGGACATCATCATGGAAATAGCGTGTTCTGCTGCGGTCGTCGCATTGCCGTCCGGGGCATTCATCACGACAATACCTTTCTGGCTGGCTGCCGGAATATCAACATTGTCCAAGCCTATCCCGGCCCGTCCGACCACCTTCAACTTATGCGCCGCCTCTAAAATATCGGCGGTGACTCGAGTAGCACTGCGAATAGCCAGCCCATCATAGTCACCAATGATTTTTTTCAAGTCTTCCGGAGCCAATCCGGTTTTAACATCCACTTCCAGACCGGCATTTTTTAGAATATCTACTCCAACCTGAGACAAATTGTCACTCACCAGCACTCGCATCTCATCCCCCTCAAAAAATGTTCACATCGACAGCTCGGGCGGAATATAACAGGCTCATATGTCCTGGATAATTCGCCAATCGACCAACCGTTTTTTCGCAATCAGTAAAAAAATGACAATCAACAATAAATGAAAAACTATACATACTTCCCCTTCATAGAACAATCAAAAAAACGGTAATTATTCGCTCCGGGAGGAACGTTACCCATGTTCACAATTCACTTCACCGCAAATTACTCGATCCGCAATAATGTTGTACATTGAGGAGGAAAACGATATAAAGCAAACGGTATAATTTTCGATGCAACAACCTTGCATTAACCCGGCAAACCACTTATTTTCATGAGTGAGTTGACAAACATATAAACTTCTTTCCTTCTTTGTTCAGGCTGAGAAAAGCGGCCAGCAGGAGTATCTTATGACAGAAACGCGACTGCGTTTTCCTCCGAGTCCGACCGGTTATCTGCATATCGGGGGAGCTCGAACGGCTCTTTACAACTGGTTATACGCTAAAAAAACCGGGGGTAAACTCATTCTTCGCATTGAAGATACCGACACTGGTCGCTCCAGCGCGGAATCAATCAATGGAATTATTGATGGTCTTGAATGGCTCGGCATCGATTATGATGAAGGACCCTATTTCCAAACGGATTTTGAGGCCGATCATATAGCTGCCTCACAGAAATTATTAGCCACAGGGGCAGCCTATAAGTGTTTTTGTACCAAAGAAGAGCTCGATGCAAAACGCGAAGCTGCTCTCACTGCGAAGAAACCACTGGGGTATGACCGGACCTGCCGCAATCTTTCATTAGCAGAAACTGCAGCCAAAGAAGCCGCCGGAATCCCGTCGGTTATCCGCTTCAGGGTACCGGACAGAAGCGGTCTGCTCGGATATGATGATAAAATTTTCGGACGAATAGAATCCGCTTACGCGGAAATTGATGACTTTGTTATCGTTCGATCGAATGGGAAACCGCTCTATCTCCTCTGTAACGTGGTCGACGACATCCGTGACCGAATTACCCACATTATTCGCGGGCAGGACCATATGACCAATACTCTCAAGCAGGTGCTGCTGTACGAAGCCCTTGAGGCACCACTGCCTGTTTTTGGTCATATGCCGCTCACCCTTGACACCAAAAAGGCAAAAATTTCTAAGCGCAGTCACGGAGAGATAGTAGCAGTGCAATTCTATCGAGATAATGGATTCATTCCCTGGGCATTTAATAATTTTCTTGCCCTCCTTGGATGGTCGGCCGGGAACGACCAGGAATTCTTTTCAAAAGAAGAACTGATACGGGACTTCTCCCTTGAACGGATCAACAAGTCAAGCGCCATTTTTAACTATAAAAAGGACGATCCGAAATTCATTACCGACCCCAAAGCCATTTATTTCAATGAACACTACCTCAGGAACATGGCAATCAGCGAACTTGGGGTAATGGTGCGAAAGGAACTTGAGGCGGAAAATCTGTGGCAGGAATGTTATGCTTCTGACCGAGAAAAATGGTATCTCGACACCCTGGCACTGATCAGAGACCGCTTTCATACCCTCAAAGATTTTACGACTCTCGGCAGGGCGTATTTCGCCGACGACTTCATGATTGATCCGAAACCGCTCGAAAAAAATGTGCTGAAATTTACCGAGTTACAAGCCTGGCTACCTGAACTTGCAGCCAGATATGAAAAACTTACCGATTTTACGCTGGAGGAGACAGAAAGAGTGGCCCGGGAATTCGCCGAAGAGTTGTCGATTAAACCCGGCATTCTCATTAATGCAATGCGCACTGTCGTCACCGGGCAACTTGCCGGCCCATCAATGTTTGACATCATCCTGACAATTGGCAGAGAAACCGTCGTTCGACGCCTTCGGGATGTTGAAAAGTTTTTCAATTTCGCATAACCGCTTCACCAATACATTGGTTTATCTTTATGGAAACACGAGAAGAATCTGAAAACCGACCGCTTGATTTTATCCGCCAGATAATCGCTGACGATCTGCAATCCGGCAAACACCAAGGGACTATTACCAGGTTTCCGCCGGAGCCCAATGGCTATCTGCACATCGGACATGCCAAATCGATTTGCCTGAATTTCGGTATTGCTCAAGAAACGGGTGGAGCATGCAATCTGCGATTCGACGACACCAACCCCAGCAAGGAGGATGTCAGTTATGTCGACTCCATCAAGGAGGACGTCAAGTGGCTGGGCTTCCAATGGGGAAAAGAGGCCCTTTATGCCTCCGACTATTTCCCGCAACTCTATGAATTTGCCGTTGCCCTCATCAAGATCGATAAGGCCTATGTCTGTCAGTTGTCACCTGATGATATTCGACAATATCGTGGTACTTTGACTGAACCCGGCAAAGAAAGCCCCTATCGCAACCGTAGTGTCGCGAAAAACCTTGATTTATTCGAGCGTATGAAAAACGGCGAGTTTGCCGAGGGGAGCCATGTGCTCCGCGCTAAAATAGATATGTTCTCACCAAACCTCAACATGCGCGATCCGGTCATCTACAGAATTCTCAAAGACCACCACCACCGTACCGGGAATACCTGGGTGATCTACCCCATGTACGATTACACCCACTGTCTTTCGGACATGCTTGAAAACATCACCCACTCTCTCTGCACCCTGGAATTTGAGGATCATCGTCCTCTCTACGACTGGGTACTCGACGTTCTTAACACTCCGTGCCACCCACGCCAGATCGAATTCGCCCGACTCAACCTGAGTTATACGGTCATGAGCAAGCGCAAGCTTTTGAAAATGGTGGTGGGAAAATATGTTGATGGCTGGGATGATCCGCGGATGTTGACCATTTCCGGGTTACGACGCCGTGGCTATACCCCTTCATCGCTCCGCAATTTTTGCAGAACTATCGGCATCGGCAAGAGTGAAAGTCGTATCGATATGGAGGTTCTCGAGAATGAAATCCGCAATGATCTCAACGTCAGTGCACCGCGCAGAATGTGTGTTCTCGATCCGGTAAAGGTCATTATCGACAATTTTCCTCCCGGACAAGTCGAGGAAATGTCGGCAATGAACCACCCCCAGTCCCCGGAGATGGGTGAACGTATGGTGCCTTTCACCCGGGAATTGTATATTGAACGTGACGATTTCATGGAAGATCCGCCGAAAAAATATCATCGCCTGGGACCTGGACGTGAAGTTCGATTGCGCTTCGCCTATCTGATCCGCTACGTCTCCCATGTGCAAGATGTCAAAAGTGGAAAAATCACTGAAATCCATTGCACTTATGATCCGGAGACCAGAGGTGGCTCCGCCCCCGATGGGCGCAAGGTAAAAGGAACAATCCATTGGGTATCTGCTGAAAAAGGGGCGCCGGTTACCGTCCGCTTATTCGACCGACTCTTTAAGGTAGAAGATCCTGAAGCCAATAAGGATATAGATTTCCTCGATCTCATGAATCCGCATTCCAAGGTCGTGGTCAGCGACGCAATTGCCGAACCGAGCCTATTGGAACTGCACCCCGGCGACAAAATTCAGTTCGAACGTCTGGGGTATTTTTGTGCCGATTATATTGAGTCTCAGATTGGCTGTCCAGTCTTTAACAGAACAGTAACCCTCAAAGACTCCTGGGAGACCGGACGAAAATAACCAGCCACGATGCTGTTGCAAGTGCGATTCCTGCAAGAATTCTTATTATGCTCTACACTAATAACCACCTTGGTGAGTATATTAGATGCCCCTAAAAATATTTCGTTGCATTGAAAAATCTGTTGACTGGCGTTATTGTTTGGAGTACCTAAAGGATCATATATTGGAGAATTCAATGCTGCCAAAAAGAGAAAAAAATGTCGGTTGCCGTTTTGCTGATACTGTACGAAGGTGCTTAAGCAGAAAGCAATGTGCTGATTTGCTCTCTCCACTTTCCAAAAAAGGCCAAACCGGACGTATAAAAGTTTGCAAAGTTACGGGCGATCGGATCGTATGCGGGCGCATTGCGGCAATGGGAGTATATCCCGGGGTTGAGGCCGACATAATCTGTTCCGGAAGAGGAAGCCATTGTATCCTGAAGGTAAATGGAGGCACCGTTAGCCTTGATGCTGATGTATCAGCGAATATTTTAGTTACAAGTCTTTAGTAGTACTCCAAAAAGGCCCGATTAATCGGGTTTATTTTTTGCCCGTTAAGTTAGGTCCATCTAACTAATTGTGTGAGGTCAAGAACATGTTCGAAAAAATAATAATTTGGACGATTATTGCGGTGAGTGCCATTTTTATTGGTCGTAAGTTTTACAAACAATGGCGAGCAGCTTTCGACAAAAACTCTCCCATTTCCTGCGGACAAGGTTGTTGCTCCTGCAGTACTTCTTCAGATTGTTCGATAAAAGACAAATAATAATAAGCTGATAATCAAAAGGATAACGAATGAGCAATATTTGTCTACGGCAAATGCGCAAAGACCAGCACGGTATCATCGTGGCGATCAATGTTGCCGGTGAACTTGGTAGGCGCCTTCGCGAGATGGGATTTATTCCAGGCACCCACATAAAGGTTTGCGGTCGTGCCCCTCTTCACGACCCGGTGGCAATCCGAATCCTCGACAGTACGATCACCCTGCGCAATAATGAAGCTGACCACATTCTTGTCGATATTGAATAGTAAGCCGTCGTTCAAAATTAAATCATATAAAAGACCAATGCAATTGAAAATGGCCCTGGCGGGCAACCCAAACGCAGGCAAGACGACCCTTTTTAATCAATTGACAGGAGCAAGACAACATGTCGGGAATTACCCCGGGATAACGGTTGACCATAAGGAAGGCCACCTCCACTATCAAGGCCGGACGATCGTCATCACCGACCTGCCGGGAACCTATTCGATGACTGCATATTCGTTAGAGGAACTTGTGGCACGCGATTATCTGGTTTATAACCGCCCCCAGGTGGTGATTAATATTGTCGATGCCTCAAACCTCGAGCGCAACCTCTACCTAACCTGTCAACTCCTCGAACTGGGTGCACCTATCGTTGTTGCCTTAAACATGATGGATGTTGCCAAAACGCGGGGTATTGAGATCAATGCGGCGGTTCTGGCAAAACATCTCCAGGTTCCAGTAGTACCGATAATCGCCCGTTCCGGATTTGGCAAAGACGCACTTCTCAGCACCGCATTGCAGGTGGCATCCACCAATCAGCAATGGAATCCCCTCAATATTTCCTACGGCGATGATCTCGATTCCACCCTCGCTGAATTAATAGAAATAATTATTGCTGAGTCACTCATGACCGATACCTACCATGCCAGATATACGGCTATCAAATATTTGGAAAATGATGAACAAATTCAGGCGAAATGTCGAGAAATTTCCTTGCAAACCGCACAGTTACTTGATAAAATTGTTAATAAAACAACGGAGCACACCCGACAAACTCTCGATGTTTACCCGGAGGCAATTATTGCCGATCACCGATACGGATATATCAAATCACTCCTCCGGCAGGGGGTGATCACCCGAAAATTCGACACCGACCGTCTCTACACCTCGGACAAAATAGACAAAATACTCACCAATCGGTTGGTCGGACCGGTGCTGATGCTCGCCATCCTTTTTGCCCTGTATCAATTTACGTTCAGCTGGAGTGAAATGCCGATATCCTGGCTAAAATATGCATTCAGCTGGCTTAGCAGTCTCACTGAAGAAATGTTGCCGGACGGCATCCTCAAATCCTTGATCGTTTCCGGAATAATCAACGGAGTCGGAGGAGTTCTCGGATTTATTCCGCTGATTATGTTCATGTTTTTTGGAATAGCCATCCTTGAGGATTCCGGATACCTCGCCCGAGTCGCCTTTATGATGGACAGAATATTCAGAATTTTCGGCCTTCACGGCTCCTCGGTGATGCCCTTTATCGTCTCCGGCGGCATCGCCGGGGGTTGCGCTGTTCCCGGCGTTATGGCGACGAGAACCCTTCGCTCACCGAAGGAACGGATGGCTACCCTGCTGACTGTTCCTTTCATGAACTGCGGCGCCAAACTCCCGGTCTTGGCTCTTCTAATAGGGACTTTTTTCGGTGAAAATAAAGCCAAGTACATGTTTTTTTTTACGATGCTCACATGGATCGTAGCGATGCTTGCGGCCAAGCTATTACGCTCCACCGTCCTCAGAGGAGCTCCGACCCCTTTTGTCATGGAACTGCCCCCCTACCGCTTTCCTACAATTCGCGGCCTTTGCATCCATACCTGGGAGCGTACCTATCAATATGTCAAAAAAGCCGGCACTGTGATTCTCGGCATTTCCATTCTGCTGTGGGCAATGATGACCTTCCCCAGTTTGCCCGAGGAGGTTTCGACATCCTTTACCCAGCAACGCCAAGCAGCTATGACCGCCGCTGCAGCGGATACTCTCGCTGAACTGAAGACAAAGATAGAACCACTATCGGAACAGGCAAAAGCTCTCGACCACACCATAAGCCTGATAAGCAATACGGAGGCCGAGTTGGCCTTGCGAAACTCAATAGCGGGAAAAATCGGCACCAGCGTCGAATCGGTTTCACGACTCGCCGGTTTTGATTGGCGTACAAATATTGCCCTCATCGGCGGTTTTGCCGCCAAGGAAGTAATAGTTTCGACTCTCGGAACGGCATATTCGATGGGGCAAGTCGATAGCAAAGATGCTCAATCCCTCAGCGACCGCCTCAAGGAAGATAGTAACTGGAACAGGGTGGTTGCCGTTGCAGCCCTGGTCTTTATTATGTTTTACTCACCCTGTTTTATCACCGTGGTATGTATCGCCAAAGAGGCGTCTTGGAAATGGGCGGCTTTCTCGATGGGCTTCAACACCATTTTTGCCTATCTCATGGCAGTGGCGGTTTTTCAGCTCGGGACGTTTTTTAACCTTGGTTAAAAAACCCTTGTCTTACTCTATCATGATAAAGCCACAGGGGTCTGGCTATGCGCCGGACTTCTGTGGCCAATGAGCTTTCCAGACAACTTTGGACAGTCTCTATTCTTTTTTCCTACTCAATACGAATTGATCCAATATCATCCTTTGTTGGAGGGGGTTTTTCTTCCTCATCCTGCTCATCGACAATAATTTCACATTCATCAATCGGCACCGCCGGTGATTCTACCCTTTCGGCTTTTCTACCAACTTTGCTGGAATTGCGCTCGAGATGAAAAACCTCATTTTTCTGTTGGAAAGGCACATATTGATTCTCTTCTTCTTCCGAAAAATGCGGCGCTTGCGTGCCGACACTGAGAGGTTGTTTGAAAACGGCAATCAGTCCCTCCTGCATCTCGAGTATCGAAACCAATTCCCATCCCGCTTTGCCATACTCGTTCAGCGACAACTCGACTTCAGATTCATCGAGAAAAGAACCTCCCAGCAAACCCTCTTTTTTCAACTCGTAGTTGACTGTTTTATAACTCCACCGCATAATCACATCCTGTAAAATTTTACTTTCCCGGTATCTTGTCGACACAGGGTTCTTATTTTTTTTGAGTTAATTTATCATTCTCGAAAACACCTTCGAAAATTCGCCCATCTGCGCGAACCAAACGCCCCTGCCCGTCGCGACGGCCGAGCTTGAAAGTACCTTCATAGCGACTGCCGTCGGCAGAGGTGAGAACGCCCCTGCCATGCGGCAGGTCGTTGCTGAAATCGCCTTTGTATATGCTGCCATCGGAGTAGACAAGCTCACCCTCACCACTGAAGCTTCCATTGACATATTCACCTTTATAGTGACTACCGTCGGCAAAATGATATTCTCCACTCCCTGAATAAAGATCATTTTTAAATTCACCGGCATATCTGGTACCATCGGGATAAGTGAAAACTCCGTTGCCATGTTTTTTACCTTTGGCAAAATCCCCTTTATATTCCCGGCCGTCATTGTAGTGATAGGTCCCGTAACCATGAATTTGCCCACGCCCCATTTCACCTTGGTAACGATCACCACCGGCAAAGTCAAGTTTACCGGATCCATGCATCAACCCCTTCGCAAACTGACCGCTATATTGCCGCCCGTCTGGAAAAAGTGCATGCCCACTCCCTTCAAAAAGAGGTCCATTTTCACCATTATAAACAAGCCCCTCCTTAACAAAATAACCTTCACTGGCCTTAGGTGCCGGAACAGCTACGACTTCGGATTTTTTTTCCTGCTGAATGTTTTTGATGGGTGCCACCGGTGCTTCTAACGGCGGTGGCTTTACCTGAGTTGCCGGTTTTTCTTCAACACTCTCCTTCGCCGCCACAGGAAGCTTCTCTTCCTTCGCAGCTGACTTTTCTTTCATAGCCGATTCCTCTACCGGCAACTGGGGCTGACCATCGATAAACTTGCCGGAAAAGCTTTTCCCATCGCTGTAGACCATCTTTCCTTCGCCATGCATTTTATTATCGAGGAATTCGCCTTTATAGCGAGATCCATCAGCATAGCGCAGCTCCCCTCGACCGTTCCGCTTGTCGACCAAAAACTTTCCCCGGTACACCGTACCATCGGGATATTCCTGCACGCCCTCGCCTTGCACCAGGCCTTCGTTGAAACCACCCTCGTACCGGGACCCGTCGCTATATTGGAGGATGCCACGCCCATGAAACTCTCCCTCCTTGAATTCGCCTTTATAGAGACGGCCATCACGGTATTTCAGGGTACCCTCTCCGTGGTATTTGTCTTCGGCGAACCTCCCCTCATAGTGCTCCCCGCCAGGAGCCTCAAAGACACCCTGTCCGTGACGATTGGCCCCTTTCATTGCACCGACATAGCTTGAGCCATCAAGATATTTTTTCGTCCCCTTTCCATCCGGTTTTCCGTCATGAAACACCCCTTCAAACCAGGTGCCGTCAGCATATATTTCTTTGCCATAGCCATCGATGATATCATTGCGGAAATCCCCTTGATATTCACGTCCGTCGGCAAAAAATAGAATTCCCTTACCATGAAACCGGCCAAAGCTGAAATCCCCCATATACTGCGAGCCGTCAGGGCGCACCAGGGTGCCTTCGCCATGGATAACATTATTGAGAAACTGCCCCTGATACTTTCTACCCTCCGGGCTTTTCAGCCGCCCCTGGCCATGGAACTTGCCGTCGCGAAAGTCTCCGCTATAGTGACTTCCGTCCGGCAAAACAAGAATCCCGCTTCCGTTGGCAAGACCATTCTTAAACTCCCCTTCGTAACGTCGACCATTCGCGGCAACGAACAAACCTTTGCCGTTGCCGCAGTCGCCTTGTACACATTCACTGAGACCTTGCGTCGGTATCAGGCACACTGCCAAAAAAAATACAACTCCCTGAAAACACGTTTTCTTCGTCAATGGTTCTCTCCATCTCTTATGCCGAATATAGACGCCGCTAGGAAATATGGCCATGTATTCCATTTTGGTTGCGACTCCTTGTGCCGTTCCGGGCATTTCTCTGACCAAGGAAATTTCAATAACGGCCTATTCTTTCTTTCCACCACATTCCGCATATGTTCGCCGCACAACTTCGGCAATAATCGCCAGCCCACGTTGTATATCGTCATCGCTCTGCGAATAGGTCACTCTGATACACTCATCCTTATGCTTCCACTCTTCACTGAGGCCGGGGAAAAAATAATGGCCGGAAACGACCAAAACTCCATTTTCTTTCAGCTGTTGATATAATTCCAGGCTGGTTATAGGGAGGTCCTCAAACCATAGCCACAAAAACATCGCGCCCTCCGGTTTATGGATGCGACAGGGGATGCCGGCAAATTTATCACGCACCACCGCGACCGCCTTCTCCATTTTTTTGCGGTAAAAAGGTTGGATAAGTTCCCTGCTGAGAGAAATTATCTCCCGGTTGATGACCAAATTACGGGCAAGAACCGCAGCAAAGCTGGTAGGGGTCAGGGAAATAATGGCGTTCATGGCCGTAAGTGCAGCAACAATCTCTTTTTGCGCCACGACAATGCCGGTTCGCAAGGATGGCAATCCTAATTTTGAAAGGGAAAAACACTGTATGAGGTTATCGTTCCAGATCGGCTTGGCCCCTACGTATACCATGCCTGGAAAGGGGAGACCATAGGCGCTGTCAACAATCAGTGGGATTTTCCGTTTGGCCGTCAACTCAGCGAGCCGAGCTAATTCGCCATCGGTTACCACATTGCCGGTCGGGTTGGTCGGTCGGGAAATGCAAACGGCACCAATATCCGCACCAATCTCAAGTTTATTGAAATCAATATGATATTTAAAGAAACCTCGGTCAAGCAGTTCTATTTCCGGTCTGGTTGATACAAACATATCATCAACCAGACCAAGGTCGGCGTAGCCAATATATTCAGGCGCCATGGGCAGGCAGATTTTCTTCATCCGCCCATCGGCAAGCAGCCCGGCAAATAAATTAAACAACATAAAAAAGGCGGTCTGGCTGCCATTGGTCAGGCAGATGTTTTCCGGACCAACATCCCAACCATGTTCATTTTTCAAAAGGCTCGCCAAGCCTTCGATAAACGTCTTTTCCCCCTGAGGCGGCGCATAGCCGCTGATGAGCTGCGCAAACCTCTGCCTATCCTCGCCTATCGCCAAGAGCTCCCGGCGCATTATTTCCTGAAATTCAGGAACCTGCCCGGGATTGCCGCCGCCCATCATGATTACAGGCTTACTTCCCGGCGCAGTAGCCTTGCCAAGATCGTCCATCAGGGAGAGTATCCCTGCATTGCCGGTCATCTTCTTGCCGAATTGAGTAAATTCCATACGCTAGTAATTGAAAATTTTTTAAAAAGTCTCTGTTCCTTGGCGAATCCGCCTATCTGCCAGAAGGCGCAGCCCCCTTGCCAGTAAGTAGGTGGCAATGAGGGAGAAGACAATCCTTCCCCACAAAATCCCCGCAAATTTTCCACCTATCGCGGCCATGATCAGGGTATCCTCCACCAATCCATGACAGAGCCCCATAAGAGCCATGGAGTTGAAGACCTCTTCCTTGGTCAGTTTGCCGGTACTGGTTTCTCTAATTATGAGAGCCCCACCATAACCAATTCCCATGATCATACCGACAACGGTGATCGGCGCAGCGTGGTGGCTCATACCAAACAACGGCAGTGCGGGAGCCAGGATTTTTTCCAGCAGCCGAAGAAAACCGACAGCGCGAAAAAGCCGCATACAAACGATTATAATGAAGATCACAACGACGATCAGCCCGAGGTTCTGTCCCTGATCAAGCCCCCATTGCAGGAGGTCGCCGGACTTGGCAGTGGCTTTAAATAAGAGGACCGCCGGTTGCTGCCAGATATCAAAGGCCATGCAGATGCGATGCAGCAGAAAGCCATAAACCACCGCACCGAGTAAACGGATAAGGGCGATCGGCAGGAGACCGGCCCCAGCTCGTTTGCTGACGCTCAACTCAATAGGCAAGGAGTGGGCAATAAGCATAGCCGAACAGAGCACGGTTACCTGGGCACCGGTAAGTGCCAGGCCCGGCAGTATGGCGGCAAAGACCGCAATACCGCCATAGATGTTGGTGAGTATGGCGGTTGCCCATACCAGGCCAAGAGCTCCGGGCAAGCCGAGAACCCCCATCACCGGTTCAAGAATAATGCTCAGAGTGGCAATAAGCCCAAGTTCTTCAAGGATTTTCGTGGCGATGGCCACCGGAATGGTAATCCGGATAAGCTCCCAACTTGTCAGCCACGTTTCCCGTCCGAGGGATTTGGCGCTTTTTTTCAGTCTGTCCCTGGTGTTTCTGTCGAAATTCATAAACATTTACGCTGGGCTGAGCATATTCAAGCCACCCTCGAAGTTCCGGAACCGTCATTTTGCCGCTTTTTGGCAGAAAACAGCTGACAGTGCATACCCAACGATTCATATACCAATCGAGCCGGATTGATTCTACTTTTAAACCCCAAGGCGCGGCAGCCGTAAGGTCTCGTCGAGTCGTGGGTGATAAAATAGTTGCTGCATTGTATACAATTCGGCAAGGATTCAACCATCTTTGCATCCTACCGACAACTTCTTGCTTGGGATCGGATCCATTTATATATGAGCGCCACCATGATCTTTTGGAAACCAAAAAAAAACCAGTTTACCGCGCCCTGCTGCATCGGAAAAACCTCCTGCCTCCGAATATTCAAGGGCAACAACACCACAGGTCGGCACGTTGCCAAGGGTACAACCGCAAAGTTGTTCGGCAAGTTCAGTGATGGTGCCGTTATGACCCACCAGGAAAAGCACATCAACCTGTTGAAAGAGGGTGGCAATCAATTGACAATGGTAGGAAAACGATCCCAGATACAGGCTCTTGTCATACTGAATAGCATCGACATCGTAACCGGTTTCCTCTGCCATGAATAGGGCAGTTTTTTTTGCTCTGACGGCAGGACTTGCAACGATCAAATCGGGCCGGATTCGGGCATGGGCGAACCTTTTGGCCATCGCCGCGCCATCATTTTTGCCACGAAGGTTGAGGGGTCGATGGAAATCATCAAGTCCCGGCTCAGACCAACTTGATTTAGCATGGCGAATCAGATACAACCGCTTCATTGCCGCTCTCCTCTTTCGCTGATTACCAGTTATTACAGCCTGCTAACGATACCACAGGAATGTTATCGGCACTGTAACTTTTACGCCATAAACCCCACCACTCTCATACACTGATTAGAAACTGAAGTGCAACATCATTCACACATGAGCAGCCGCAGACACGATTGAGGGAGTTCTCAAAAATGAGCGCCGAGGAAGGAATCAGAATATTCCTGCACACACCGGCAGCACGTCAAGCCATGGGAAAGAAAGAAAAAACTTGTCTCATCTGCCCTTCCCACCCTATCCGGCTTTATTGGGTCCACCTTTCTCCGATTTCCTGAATTTGCTCAGATCGATGCCATATTTGCCGATCTTATCGTAGAAACTCTTGCGGGAGATGCCAAGACGCGTGTGAGCCACCGCCGCCTGTCCCTCGGTTTCCCGCAATATTCCAACAATATAGTCCTTTTCCGTGCGATCCATAAATTTCTTGAGCGGCAGTCGTTTATCTTCTTGCTGGGGAAACTCACTTTTTTCGCTGCTGTCCCTCTGCTCCTCCAGGCCACCAAGGATACATAATCGCCGCACATGATTGCGCAGCTCTCTGACGTTACCCGGCCAGGGGTTATGCATAATTTCTCGAAGCGTCTCGGGACTGAAGGGCGCCGGGTCGATCATTTTGCCGTAGGCGTACTCCTGGCGGAAAAACTCGACAAGAAGCGGGATGTCCTGCCTTCTCTCGCGTAGCGGCTGGATGTGCACCGGCAAGACATCGAGACGAAAAAAAAGATCCTGGCGAAAAGTTTCCTTTTCAATCTCTTTTTCCAGGTTTTTGTTGGTGGCGGCGATTATTCTCGCCTTAAACGGAACCTCAGTGTTACTTCCAAGAGGGATTACAACCCTAGCTTCCAGAGCCCGCAGGAGCTTGCCCTGCAGGCCAATGGGCAGGCTACAGATCTCGTCGAGGAAGAGCGTCCCTTCACCGGCGTACTCAAACTTTCCTACTTTGCGCTGCAGTGCCCCGGTAAAAGCGCCCTTGACATGGCCGAAGAGTTCCGACTCTATCATCTCCGTCGGCATGGCACCCATATTGATGGCAACAAACGGTTGGCCGGACCGGTTACCGATCTCATGGATGGCCCTCGCCACCAATTCTTTGCCGGTACCCGTCTCGCCGTGGATCATTACCGGATCGCTTTCCGCCGCCACCGCCTTTATAATATCGTACAGCCGGTGCATTGCCGGATGGTTGCCGATGAGACCATAAAAACGTGTCAAATCCTGACGTTGTTCGGATAGGCTGACGTTGAGTCGCCTATTCTCGAGAACCAGTCGGCGTTTTTCAACCGCCCGGACCAAACAGGCGTTCAAGACATCCTCATCGACCGGTTTTTGCAGAAAATCGTAGGCTCCACTCTTGATGGCAGTTACCGCCAGGGCGACATCACCATGACCGGTAATCATGATAACCGGCAGTTCCGGGTCTCTTGCTCGAACATGGGCAAGGAATTGCAGCCCATCCATCCCCGGCATCTTGATATCGGTGACGATCGCCGCATATGTGGTCTTTTGCTGTTTTTCCAAGGCCTCCAGCGGCGAGGTGAAGGTGT
>JBBQVT010000008.1:0-58456 GCA_038211245.1 Desulfobulbales bacterium
CAGGGAAGTATCACTGCTCAAATATTTTTGCTGACGGTTTATGGTGACGAACGGAACTGGCATATGATCGAAGCAGCAAACACGAATGCAGAGCAAACAGCACTCATCCGCAACTGCATGCTTTATGCAATGAGCTGGACACTCATCTGTCTTTTTGCGACCATGTGGAATTATCTGGAGATGAAGGATGAGAGCCTGGACCTTTCCCTAAAAGAAGCCAGGATGATCACTACAAAAAATCAGGCCTGGCCTTCTTCGACTGAAGAGGCGGACGGGGTGCACAGCGGCGCAAGCGACTCGGTTCCTCTTGCACCCTACCGGGATTTAGAGGCTCGCTCCCTCCGCACCTTGTACAATACCCATCTGTTCTTCTGGGGGGCCGGACTTTTAATTTTAAGCCTGAGTTTTTATCGCAACAAAAAACGTTTAATCCATCGTTTGGCCTCGGAAAATCTGGTGCGGGAACAAAGCGAAAAGATCCAACTCTTTGCCTATTCCGTGGCCCACGATTTAAAAAATCCGATTATCGCCATACATGGCCTGGCAAGAATACTCAACAAGAGACACCTGGACAGCCTTGATGAAAAAAGCCGGCAATACTGCGCCCAGATTGAAAAATCGGCGGAACAGGTGAGTGCCCTGGTAGATCAGATAAATGCCTTTATCACCTCCAAAGAGCAGCCTCTCAAGATTGAGCCACTCAACCTTGTGGAAATCTGTCATACGGTCCGGGCGGAAAACGAGCATAGGCTGAAGGAAAGGAATATGCAGTGGTGTGAATCGCTGCAAATCGATACCCTGAACGCCGACCGGCTGGTCATCCTGCGGATTCTCAGGAACCTGGTTGACAATGCCTTGAAATATGGCGGCGAAGGTCTCAGGAAAATTTCCATCACCCGTGAGGAATCGGCACGATTTCACACAATTCGCGTCGCCAATGACGGCAAACCGCTGGCCCCGGAAGATTGCCGCAATATCTTTCAAAGATATAAGCGGCATTGCGCCGACAGTACGGTCGAAGGTACCGGTCTGGGGCTGGCAATTGTCAAGGAGCTGGTGAACCTCCATGGCGGACAGGTATGGGTCGAGTCGGACGGCAAACAGGGCGTCACCTTCTCCTTCACCATCGCCAAAATTGACAAACCCGCAAAGAGTCCGAAGATACGTGGTCCCCGCCTCAATGTGCGGCAAAAACCATCTTAACACGCTGAATCACCATCTCCACCTCCCACTTTCACGAGGGCGCCCAGCCAATGACCAAGATTGCCTTTATTCTCCGCGAATTTCTCACCTGGCAGGCCTTACTCGATATCGCCCTCATTACCGCCGGTCTGTTTTTTCTCTACCGGACTCTGGTCCGGCTCGGCACCTGGCAAATCCTGGTCGGCATTCTTGCCGCCTTTCTGGTCTTCACCCTGGCAAATCTTCTCGAACTTGAAGGTATTGAATGGATCTTCCAGAATTTGAGCCATGTCGCGGTCATCGCCCTGATCGTGATCTTTCAGCCGGAATTGCGGAAGCTTCTCGAAAAGGTGGTTTCTCTGCAACAGAAAAAGGTGGGCGCAGACGATGACGACCTGGTGCAGATGGTGGCGCTTGGGCTCTGGCAGCTGGCAAAACAAAGACGCGGGGCGATTATCGTCTATCCGGGCAAGGAGCCGATGCAAGAAAAGCTTTCCGGCGGCCACCGGCTGGCTGCGGAACCGAGCCTGCCCTTGATCATGAGCATTTTCGACCCCAACTCACCCGGCCATGACGGGGCAATGATTATCGAGGACAACCGCTTGACTACTTTCGGCGTCCGCCTGCCGATGTCCCAGACCTTGCGCCTTCCGGAGGATTACGGGACACGGCACCATGCCGCCATGGGCCTTGCCGAACAGACCGATGCCCTGGTGCTGGTAGTATCGGAAGAACGGGGCGTGGTCTCTTCTTTCCGCAACGGCACCATGCGACCCTTAGGATCGATTGAAGAAATTGCCGCGGCCATAAAAAACCATACTCTTAAAGAAAATTTTCTCGACATCGACCGGTTTGGCCTCCGCGAGCGGCGCACCTTTGTGCCTTTGCTCGCCAGCCTGCTGGTTGCCACAATTTTCTGGATGACGCTTATCACTATCAACCGGCAGGTTGTCGCAAAAGCCCTTACCCTGCCCCTCGAATACAGCGAACCGGGCGATGGTCTGCTCCTCATCGGCGACAAGGCCGAGGAGGTTCGGGTGCAACTGGCCGGGCCAAAGTCGGAGATCGACGGTTTCGTCATGTCGCAACCGACCGTCAAGGTTGATCTGTCGAGCATGGTTGAAGGCAAGCAGACCATCCTCCTGACCGGAGAAAACCTCGGGCTGCCGGCCAGACTTTCCTTCGTTGACAGCAAACCGGCGCAGATCGTCGTGACTCTGGCGGTTATGGTGAAGAGATCGGTATCGATCGTCCCACAACTGGTCGGCACCCTCC
This sequence comes from Desulfobulbales bacterium, assembly GCA_038211245.1. Lineage (GTDB taxonomy): Bacteria > Desulfobacterota > Desulfobulbia > Desulfobulbales > Desulfocapsaceae > Desulforhopalus_A. The sequence goes on from JBBQVT010000008.1 coordinate 2,458, forward strand.
CGGCCCACCTGAAAATCAAGCAGGTCAAAGTCATTCCGGGTGAGATCCAGGTGCTGATGCCGCCCCCGAAACGCGGCGACAAACCGCTGACTCTTTCCACCACCCCGGTCTACCTCAACGCAATTGAGGATGAAAACCGCGTCTTCTGCAAGATCATCGCCCCGCAACCAATACAACCGGCAGTGAGGCCATGGCAAGAGGTCGAGGTGGTGGTAGAGGTGACAGAGACCGGCAAGTAGCCGCCGGGAGAAGCAGTTGAATGCAAAATATCGAGAAAAGAGCTTGCCCTCTCTCTTGCCCCACCTCGGTATTCTGGTATAATGGCGCCCATGAAAACCTCATGGAACTATCAAGACATTATTGATTTCGAGTATTTCTGCCACCTGGACAAGGATGCGGATGAAACCGACCTGCACCGGCGCGATCGAAATATCTTTATCAGCTACCGGCAACAGCTGGTCAACCAGACCGCGCCTCCCCGCCGTGACCTCCTGCGCCTCTGGTTTGCCGCCAGGGTCAATAGCGAATTCCCCAGTCCTACGCAAAAAAGCCCCGGCGCACTTCTCGGCGACACCCTTCGCCTTGGCAAAAGCCTGGCAATAATAAAGGGTCTGGTCGTTGGCCTGGTTGCCGGCTTGTCCTTTTTCACCTATTCCGGGACAACACCGGTAAACGTCTTTCACTTTCTCCTTTATTTTGTCGCTTCCCAGCTGCTGCTGGCCGGGCTGGTGTTTGGCGCCTGCCTGCTGCGCACCCTTTTCCCGGCGGTGACGCCACCTTCTTTTTATTCCCTGCTGCTGCGCGGCATGCTGCGCCGGCTGGCCACCTTTCTGCACAAGCCATTACTGCAGAGTTTTGACGCCGACAAGCGGGCCGGGTTCATGTATGCCCTCGATGTTTTCCGCACCCGCAGCACGGTCTACGGCTCCCTTTTCTATTGGCCGCTGTTCCGTCTGGTGCAACTCTTCGGGGTCTTCTTCAACCTCGGCCTGCTGACTGCGACCATGGCGAAAATCGCCACCAGCGACCTGGCCTTCGGCTGGCAATCAACCCTGCAGATCAGCAGCGAGCTGCTGTACAAGGGGGTACAGCTGGTGGCGCTGCCGTGGTCGTGGTTCATCCCCAGGTCGAGCAGTTATCCGACCATCGCCGAGATTGAGGGCAGTCGGATCATCCTAAAAGACGGCATGTACGGTCTGGCTACCGCAGACCTTATCGCCTGGTGGCCCTTTCTCGTTCTTTCCCTGCTTTTTTACGGCCTGCTTCTCCGCCTGGCCTTCACGTTTTTCGGCAGGTTGCTGGAGGAAAGGGCCATTGCCCGTCTGGAGTTTGATAATGCCGCCTGCCTCACCGTCATCCGGAGAATGCGCACGCCCCTCTTGTCCACCCAGGCCGCCCCGGAGCCGCAGCAACTGGAGCAGATGGATTTATCGGAGTCTCCGAACGACGAAGGGCAACCGGCAGCGGCGCGCCTCCTGCCCCAGGTAATGCTGATCCCCGACGATATCTTCGGCCTTTGTCCAACCGACAAACTCGTGCCGCTCATGCGTGACCGCGGCTTTGGTATAAAGAGTGTACACACGTTCATGACCGGGTATGATGAAGATGAGGAGGTTAAAAACATCCTCATCGAACAGTGCCGCACCCCCGAAGACGGACTCTTTATCCTCATGGAGGGCTGGATGCCGCCCCTTGTCGCCTTTATCACCTATTTAAAGGGCCTGCGTGAGATCTTGCCGGAAAAAACTATGATTCACCTGGGCCTGGTCGGCAGACCGGTGCGCTCCGGGTTTACCCCGCTTGCACCGCAGGATCTGGCCATCTGGCGTAAAAAAATTTCGACATCCAGAGACCCCTATCTGCATGTCTTCTCCCTGATCTCCTGATACGACACTGCAATGATACCGGAATTCGCCATACTGGGACATCCAAACGAAGGCAAATCGTCGGTTCTCTCAACCTTGGCCGAGGACGACTCGGTCAGGATCAGCCCCATCCCCGGCGAGACGGTCGAGTGCCGCTCTTTCCCGGTGATCATCGACGGCCGCGAGGTGCTGCGCTTTACCGACACCCCCGGTTTTCAAAACCCGGCCAGGGTGCTGGTCGAGCTAAAGAAACTGGCCAAGTCAGGGGACAATCCCTTGCGCGACTTCCGCGCCTTTGCCGCCACCATCCCGGAGCTGCATGACGACCGGGAACTCCTCGCTCCTTTAGAACGGGGAGCGGGCATTATCTATGTGGTCGACGGCTCACGGCCGGTACGCAATGTCGATCGTGCCGAGATGGAAATCCTCAGGCTCACCGGCAAACCACGTATGGCGGTCATCAACTGCAAGGATCAGGGCGACGAACATCTCGAGGCCTGGAAAAGCGAGTTCCGCAAAAACTTTAACAGCAGCCGGGTGTTCAATGCCCATCGGGCCACCTATGCGGAACGAATCCAACTGCTTGAAGCCCTGAAGTCGATCGAACAGGACTGGCATCAGTCGCTGTCGCAGGTGGTCGAGGCCTTTAAAAAAGACTGGGCGGCACGCAACGACACCACTGTCGATATCATCACCGACCTGCTGACCAATTGCCTGGGCCTGCAGCTCAGCGAAAATATCGGTTCAGAGCAAGAGGCTGAGCAGTTTCGCGAACGCCTTTTGCATACCTACAGTGCGACCTTGGTAGAGAAGGAAAAAATCGCCCACCAGAGGATTCGCAGCCTCTTTAAGCACAATATTTTTCAGTACCAGCTCCCGCCCCATTCGGTTCTGCACGCCGATCTTTTTGACGAACGGACCTGGCAGCTCCTCGGCCTCAGCAAAAAACAGGTGCTGATCGCCGGCGGCCTCGGCGGTGCAGCCATCGGCGCCGGTCTGGAAATGGCGACACTTGGCCACGGCCTGGGGATCTTTACCGTGGCGGGGACCGTCGCCGGGGCCCTGGGCGCCCTCTTCGGCGGAGAGACGTTTTCCGGCAAGGCCGAACTTTTGGGCATCCCTTTAGGTGGGGAACGGGTACAGATCGGACCGGCTAAATCCATCGACCTGCTCTTCGTCCTCCTCAATCGCTCCCTCCTCTACTACAGCCACACCATCAACTGGGCGCACGGCCGAAGGGACTACGAGAAGGCCGCCCGGCCCCTCCTCCAGGCCGACCAGCGGCAGGCCTTTACCGACCGATGGTCCGCCGGCAACATCAAGACCTGCCATGATTTTTTTAAGACCGTGAACAAAAAAAACAGTGCGGGCGATGACCGGGACGGTGGCCGTTTCCGCCATCTGCTGCGTGCCACCCTGCAAGAGATCTCGGAAAGCGAATAAAGGGAGTACTTTTTGTTCTTCAATCCTTCCACAATATATTCAGAAGAAGAATGCCGACCTGCATGCAGAGAATGAGTGCCACGCAACCGACCCATCCGGTTTTATGCCGAAATAAACCGGGAAAGAAACACCTGTCTCTCTAAGAGGCTGTCGGAGAAGAGAGGGAAAAATGTATACAAGAAAATCGCATAGCGCATTCTTACATGGTGGCCGCAGGGATTATCTTCGGGGCATTCGTCGGATACCTCGGCTCTGCCCAACAGATTTTGCAGATCCAGTATGAACTTGGCAATGCCTTCTCCCTTTATTTCGGGGCTCTGGCGGTTGCAATTGGTATTTCATCGTTCTTTACCGCAAAATTTGTCATGAGGTTTGGAATGGAAACACTCAGCTTCTTCGCTTTACTCGTTCTTTCAATCACCTCGTTAATTTTCTACCTCTACGCAGAAAGTGTTTCCGGACATCCGGCCTTGCATGTTTTCATGGGATATCTGACCATAACATTTTTCTGTTTCGGAGTGCTTTTCGGGGGATTCAAGATGCTTGCCATACAACCCTTGGGACATATTGCCGGGGTGGCATCGTCCGTTATCAGTTCCGTGCAAACGCTGTTGTCGGTTGCGATTGGAGGATTGATTGGACAATGCTATAATGGCACTGTCCTGCCCTTGGTCGGTGGTTTTTTGCTTTGTAGTCTTTCCTCCTTGGCAATCATGTTTTATGTTCGAAGGTGCTGCTCGCCTGGATAACCGAGGAGTACTGTTCCGGGGAACCACCCGGCAAAGATATTTTTTCCATGGTTTGCTCGGCAGAAACCCCTGTAACCTGGACCATTCTTGGTTTTACCAAATGTTTATGAGCAGATTATTTTTATATCTCTTGCACCCACGCATGCGGTCCCGGCTTTTCTGCTTGCTCGTTTTATTCCTCCCTGCCCTGCTCTTTGGCAACCCGGATGGCGCTTTTGCAAACGGCAGCTGTTTCAGTCCGGAGGCCGCCAATACAGAACTATCGCAGATAAGCCATACCGATAGCCTGACGCAGATCGCCAACCGGAGATCCTTCGATCGGCAATTGGCTCTGGAATATAAAAGCGCCACGCGCGGAGGTTATCCGTTGGCCCTTGTCATGATCGACATTGACCACTTCAAACAATTCAACGATACCTACGGGCACCAGGTTGGTGACAAGGTATTGCGGGCGGTGGCCAAAACCCTGAAACCACTTGCTGCCCGTCCCGGCGACAGCATTTACCGTTATGGTGGAGAGGAATTTGCGGTTTTGCTGAGTAATACTGATCTTGCCGGGTCGACAATCGTAGCGGAAAAAATGCGAAAATCAATTGAGATGACCGCGGTTCTCATTCACGACAGATCATTTTTCATCACAATCAGCGCCGGCCTCTGCATATATAACCCACGGGACCACATTGGCATGATTTCTTCCCCGGAAGACCTCATGCACCAAGCCGACATACAACTCTATAAAGCAAAAGAAAAAGGGCGTAACCGGCTAGAGGTATGGAGAGACGAGGAACCGTCTTGAACCTCGATTAGAGACACAGGCGAAATGCATCTATCCGTTAAGCCGTTGGCAAGCAAGCAGCTACAGGGAGAGAAAATGGCACAGGTTATAAAAGGCGTATTTCCGAAAACTCTGAAGATCGAAGAAAAAAAAGACAAAAAGGACCAGCCGGTTGCAAGCTATATTTTACACATTTCCATTACCTTTTCCGATCCGCTGATCTGGCGGCGCGTCAAGGTACCGGGAACATTCAACCTGTCCCGGCTGCACGACGTCATCCGGTTGAGCATGGGCTGGAGCGATGCCCATGTCCATCAATTCCTGGTCGGCAAGATCTGTTATGAACCAACCAGGAGCAATACGATCCTGCACGAATCAAAACGATTCGATGAGAACAAGTATAAGCTTTACACCCTGGAGGACGACATGCGCTTCATGTTCACCTACCTCTACGGTGCCGGCGAGGGTTGGGAGCACGAAGTGCACCTGGAAGAGATCGTCCCTCCGACCAAAGAGCCGATACAGCCGATTATCATAGCTGGAGAAAGGGCATGCCCGCCGGAGACCGTGGGAGATATTCACGAATACCATGCGCTCTTGACCGCTTTTGAAACGCCCGGCCATAAAAACCGGAAACGGTTATTCGAGCTGGCCAATCGCCCCGATTTTGACCCGGCTTTTTTTGATCTGGAGGCTGCAAGGTTGCGGCTTGGTTCGCATTCATAGGGGCCGCAAACAAATAACTGCGCCCATTTCCACTCTTTATTTCCAGCTCATTAGGCCGTTTATGATTGAGAAACAAATTTCTTATTGCCCATTGTTGTATGACTGCTGTGTATATTCTCTTCCGGGACCTGTCGTACTTATAAAATAATTTTCATAGTGACTAAGCTTCTTTCCTGATTCAACCGATAACAAAAGTAACACATCTGTTGCATATGGTCCGTCAACAGGGCTAACCGATATTGAGGTTGCAAGTATGGAATACAAAGTACAACGCGGTGACACCATTGCCCATGTCAGTAAAACCATGGGCAACGACTGGCAGACGATAAAGAGCCTTAATCCCCGGGCCGTGGGCCGCTCGAAGGTAAACGGCAACTGGTTCGTCCGGGAAGGGGCAGTTCTCACCGACCAGCCGAAAGCAAATTTCGGCACGATTCTTAAAGCGGCTGAGGGTTGTGAGACCGGCAAAAACAAGGTGCCGGGGAGTGGTAACGGGCAGACAAATGCAAGCACTGCCAAAGAACGAAGCCACACCCTGAAGGCAGGGGACACCGTTTGGAATCTCGCGACCAAGACCTACCATGTCAATCCGCAGGAGGTTCTCAAGGCAAATAATATCAGTGATCCCCAATCCCTGCAGATCGGGCAAACCTTGAGTATTCCACAGGCCCCGGAGAAATCAGAAAAAGAGGCTGTGGTCGCAAGCTGGTACGGAAAGTATCATCACGGCCTAACGATGGCCAACGGCAAACCCTTTGATATGAACGCTCCGACCATCGCCCATAAAGATATCCCGCTCGGCACTAAAGTCCTCCTCGAAAACCCCGACACCGGCCAGAAGGCGATGGCAACAGTCACTGATCGCGGCCCCTTTGTGCAAGGCCGGGATGTCGATTTAAGCTACAAGCTCGCCCAGCGCCTCTCCCTTGACAAACAGGGGATCGGCAATCTTACCATGCAGGTGCTGTTGTAAGGGACACAACCTCCAGAGACAGAAACAACTTCCCTCACCGCCTCATTTTTTACTCCAGCCAGCCTCAGTGCAAAACCCCCTCTTGCCAGTTTCAAACAAATGTTTTATTCTTCCGTTTAAATCATCATTCAAAAAATGTGGAGAACCATGTCCGATAACCATCCCACCAAGAAGAGAATCCTTGAAGCCGCCGGAGAAATCTTCGGCACCAAGGGTTTCAAAGATGCCACCATCCGCACTATCGCCCGGGACGCGAAGGTCAATATCGCCGCGATCAACTACCATTTCCGCGACAAGGAAGGCTTGTACGGCGCCGTCCTCGAAGAGGCCTTCCACCTCGGTTTCACCCGTTTTCCCGCCAACATGGATCTTGCCGCCAATGCCGATCCGCAGCAACGCTTAAAGGCCTTTATCCGGGCCATGTTCTACCGCCTGCAGAGCAAGGAGGGCTGGGGCGGCATTGGTGGACGGGGCCGACTTATCGCCCGCGAACTGCTCGATCCCAGTCCGGCCTTTGAAGCGGTTCTCGACCGTTATATCAATCCGCACAAGGATCTGCTGGTAGCCATTATCATAGACATCATGGGCACCGATCCCGGCCCGGAAAAATTCATGCCCTGCGCCATCTCCATTATCGGCCAGTGTATCTATTATGCCTTGGCTTCGCCGGTCATCGGCAAAATCAGTGCCGACAACGCCCCCACCGAAGAAAAACTCGACCGGCTGGCCGAATTCGTCTGGCTCTTTTCGCTGGGCGGCATCGCCAAAATTCAAGACGCAACCCTTTCGCCAACAAAGGACGCCGTATGAAAAAACGTTTGCGCATTATTATCCCCCTGGTCATCATTGCTGTTGTCGGCATCAATCTCTTCAACTATCTGAAGAACCGGGATGATGCCACCGCTCTCAGGTTTTCCGGCAATATCGAGGTCACCGAGGCGCAGATGAGCTTTCGCATTCCCGGCCGTCTGGCAGAGCGTCTGGTCGAGGAAGGCGATACGGTGCACGCTGGGCAGATTCTGGCGCGACTTGATAAAAGCGACCAGAGCATAGCCGTGGCCCAGGCCGAAGCCAACCTCGCCTACGCCGAGGCGGCCCTTGCCGAACTTCTGGCAGGCAGCCGAAAGGAGGATATCGACCGGGCCGTGGCCCGGGTCAACCAGGCTCGCGAGAGTCTCACCGAGCTGCAACGGGGCAGCCGCATTGAAGAGGTCGAACGGGCCCGGGCTGAACAAGCCAGTACCCGGGCCACCGAGCAGTCGACCATCGTCCAATTAAACCAGGCAAAAACCGACTTTGACCGCTACACCAGCCTGTACAAAGACGGCAGCATCAGTAAAACCGTCCTGGAAACTTACCAAACTGGTCTGAAGACCGCGGAAAACCGGGTGAAAGAAGCGGCGGCCCGGACCAGGGCCAGCAGCGAAGGGCTTAGCCTGCTGAAGGCCGGACCGCGAATTGAACAGATCGACAGGACGGCCGCGGCCCTGAAACAGGCGGAAGCCGAGTACGCCCTGATCAAGGCCGGATCGCGCAAGGAAAGCATCGATCAAGCAAGGGCCAAAGCCCAAGTGGCGCTGGAGGGTGTCAATCAAGCCCGGCAGCAGCTGGGTTACACCGAACTCGTTGCCCCCATGGACGGGGTGGTACTCAGTACGGCGGCGGAGGCCGGGGAATATCTCAATCCCGCCTCGCCGGTCCTCACCTTGGGGCAAATCGCCAAACCGTGGCTCCGCGCCTATATCCATGAAAAAGATCTGGGGCGCATCCAGTTGAACCAAAAAGTGAAGGTTCGCACCGACTCCTTTCCCGACAAAAGTTATGCGGGCCGGGTAAGCTACATCAGCAGCCAGGCCGAATTCACTCCGAAAACCGTGCAGACCTTCGAGGAACGGGTCAAGCTCATGTACCGCATCAAGGTCGCCCTGGCCAATCCGGACAATGAGTTGAAACCCGGCATGCCCGCCGATGGGCGCATTGACCTGTCCGGTCGCTGAAGCGGGACAAGCGAATGTCGCAAGCACCTGCCCAACCCCGGGCAACCCCGGCCATCGTCGCCGACCGGTTGACCAAGACCTTTGCCGCGGTCACCGCCGTCGAGGGCCTGTGTCTGACGGTCTTTCCCGGGGAAATTTTCGGCCTCGTCGGTCCGGACGGGGCAGGGAAATCGACGAGTCTGCGGATGCTCGCGACCATCATGAATCCCGACTCCGGCTCGGCAACGGTCGCCGGCTTTGACATCGCCCGGGATGCCGCAAGGGTCAAGGACCATCTCGCCTATATGAGCCAGAAATTCGGTCTGTACCAGGATCTTACCGTCGGCGAAAATATCAATTTTTATGCCGATCTCTACGGCATGAGCCGCAAGGGCAGGCAGGCCCGCATCGATGAGCTGCTTGACTTCAGCCACATGCGGCCCTTTATCCGGCGGCGGGCCGGTGACCTGTCGGGGGGTATGAAGCAGAAGCTGCAGCTGGTCTGCGCCCTCATCCACACCCCGAAAGTCCTCCTTCTCGACGAACCGACCAACGGCGTCGATCCGGTGAGTCGCCGCGATTTCTGGCGCATCCTCCACCGCCTGCGCCAGGAGCAGGTCGCCATCCTCCTTTCCACCGCCTATCTCGACGAGGCGGAACGCTGCGACCGGGTGGCTCTCATCGATCACGGGCGGATCATGGCCACCGGCACCCCCGGGGAAATCAAGAAGCTCATGGATGGCCGGATCATCGCCATCAAAAGCGCGAAAGCCCGACAGATCGTCACTGCTTTACGCGGTCTCCCGCCGGCCAAAAGCGTCAACCTGTTCGGCGATACCGTGCATCTGGTTTGCGCCGGGGGCAATGTCTGCGAGGAGCATATCGCCACCCTTCTGCACCAGGCAAATGCCGGGTACCAGCAGATCCGCGAGACCGAGCCGTCGCTTGAGGATATCTTCGTCAGTCTCCTCGGCGATAAGGTGCAGGACGCCCAGCCGGCGGGAGCGGACAAGGTTGTTGTGCACGCCGGGGCAGCAAAAGATGGCCGGCCGGCCGTGCAGGTAGAGCATCTTACCCGCCGTTTCGGCAGCTTCACCGCCGTCGACGATATCAGCTTTACCGTGCAGAAAGGCGAGATCTTTGGTTTCCTCGGCCCCAATGGCGCCGGCAAAAGCACCACCATCCGCATGCTCTGCGGCCTGCTCGGTCCGACCTCCGGCAGCGGCTCGGTCGGCGGTTCGGATATTCGCCTTGAGACAGAGCACATCAAACAGCACATCGGCTATATGAGCCAGAAATTCTCGCTCTATGAAGATCTCACCGTCACCGAGAACATCAATTTTTACGGCGGCATTTACGGCCTTACCGGCCATCGTCTGGAAGATCGTCGCACCTGGGCCTTGGCCATGGCTGGGCTTTCCGAGCATACAACCAGCATTACAGCCAACCTCAGCGGCGGCTGGAAACAGCGACTGGCCCTCGCCTGCGCTATCCTCCATGAACCACCGATCATCTTCCTCGACGAGCCGACCAGCTGCGTCGACCCACTAAGTCGGCGGCGGTTCTGGGATCTCATCTATGTCATGGCCGAGCAGGGTATCACCGTTTTCGTCACCACCCACTACATGGAAGAGGCCGAATACTGCGACCGCATTGCCCTCATTTACGGCGGCAAGATGATCGCCTCAGGTTCACCCTTGGAATTAAAAACCGAGGCCATGCACGATAAAATCATCGATCTGCGCTGCTCCGATCCGCAGGCCCTCATCGGCCCGCTGAAGGGGCTGCCGGAAATCCGCGACGCCTCGCTGTTCGGTGCAGGGCTGCACCTCGTCGCCCCGGATGCCATGGCCGCCGAAGCGGCGGTGCAGCGCCTCCTGACGGATCTTGGCATTAGCGGCGCTCTCATGGAAACCATCATGCCGAGCATGGAGGATGTTTTTATTTCGCTTATTGAGGAGGTTGACCGGCGTAACGACCACAACCAGGCAAGTCAAGAGGCCCAGCCATGAAACTGCGCCGCCTGGCCGCCGTGGCCCGCAAGGAATCCCTGCATCTCCTCCGTGACTGGCGCAGCCTGACCCTGGCCCTGGCCATTCCCCTTCTCCTCATTCTCCTCTACGGCTACGCCCTGACCCTTGACCTGCGCAACGTCCCGACCGTCGTCTGGGACCAAGGGCGCAGCCCGGAAAGCCGCGAACTGCTCAGCCTTTTCAGCAGCTCACCCTATTTTACCGTCAAGGCCTATCGCGACAACTACCCCCAGCTACAAGAAGACCTCGACGGCGGCCGGGCGATGGTCGCCATCGTCATTCCCAGCGACTTTGCCGCCAAGGTCCAGGCCGGAAAACCGGTGCAAATCCAGATTCTCGGCGATGGCAGCGATGCCAACACCTCACGCCTGGCGATGAACTACGCCGCCAACATCGGAGCGATTTACGCCCGCAGTGTCACCGCGGAGCAGATGCTGTTGCAGGGTCGCGGCAAGCTGCAGCAGCCGGTCGAACTGGCGGCGCGGGCCTGGTATAACCCCGGTCTCAGAAGCCAGAACGTCCTTATTCCGGGAATCATTGCTCTCGTCATGATCGTGGTCGCCGCCCTTCTCACCAGCACGACCATTGCCAAGGAGTGGGAAACGGGGACCATGGAGCAGCTCATCTCTACGCCGCTGCGTGGCCCGGAACTGATCTTCGGCAAGATCGTCCCCTACTTCTGCATCGGCATGATCGATGTGGCTCTGGCCGTTCTCATGGGCAAGTGGATTTTTGCTGTGCAGATCGTCGGCAATGCCGCACTGCTCTTTGCCATGTCCGCCCTGTTCTTGACAGGCGCCCTGTTTTTCGGGTTGATGCTCAGCATCAAGCTGAAATCCCAGGTGCTGGCCAATCAACTGGCGATCATTGCCGGTTTTCTGCCGACGCTTCTCCTCAGCGGCTTTGTCTTCGCCATCGAAAACATGCCGATGCCCCTGCAAGTTCTCACCTACATCGTCCCGGCCCGCTACTTTATCGCCATCCTCCGCGGCATCTACCTGAAGGGTATCGGTCTTGAGATCCTCTGGCTAAACGCCCTATTTTTGGCGATCTACGCGTTGATCATGATCCTTATCGCCAACCGCAAATTTTCCTTCAAACTGGAGTAGGCCATGGGTCGACGGCTTTGGTGCATGCTGGTCAAGGAATTTCTGCAGATGCTGCGCGATCCGCGGATGCGGGTGGTAATCTTCGGCACACCGGTCATTCAGATGACCATCATGGCCTTTGCCCTGACCACCGATGTTACCAATATCCGCATGGCCGTCCTCGATATGGATAAGACGCCGGCCTCGCGGGAATTCATCAGCGCCTTTATCGCCGGCGAATATTTCCAGATCTCGGCATGGCTTACCTCCCAGGATGAGATCATCCCGATACTTGACCGCGCCGAGGCCCGGGCGGTGCTGCAGATTCCCGCAGGTTTCAGCCGCGACCTGTACAACGCCCGGACGGCAACCATTCAACTTTTGACCGACGGCACCGACAGCAACAGTACGGCCATCGTCCAGGGCTATGCCGGATATATTCTTGGCGACTACAACGACCGGATGCTGAAAAAACGGTTGGCCAAAAAAGGAATTACCGAGCCACCGGTGCAGATCGAATCGGCCGGTCGCGCCTGGTATAATCCCAACCAGGAAAGCCATTTTTATTATGTGCCGTCGCTCATCGCCACCATGCTCTTTATCTTCAGCCTGCTCCTGACCAGTATCGGCATCGTCCGGGAAAAAGAGATCGGCACCATCGAGCAGGTCATGGTCACACCGATCCGCCGTATCGAATTCATCCTCGGCAAGACCATCCCCTACATGATCACCGGCTATATATCGATGACCTTTATGCTGGTGGTTGCTTACGTTATTTTTGGGGTATATGTGCGGGGCAGTATCGCCCTGCTGTATGGCCTGACCGGCATCTATCTCGCCGGCAACATGGGTATTGCCCTCATCATCAGCGGCAGTGCCCGCACCCAGCAGCAGGCCCTGCTCACCAGTTTTCTCGTGCTCATGCCGTCGGTCATGCTTAGCGGCTTTATGTTCCCGATTACCAATATGCCGGAAGCGGTGCGTATCGCCACCTTCGGCAATCCGATGCGCTGGTACCTGGAGATCCTCCGCTTTATCGTTATGAAGGATGTCGGGATTGCCTCTCTCTGGCCGGCGATTTTGGCCCAGACCGCCCTGACCCTGACCTTTCTTACGGTCGCTGTCGGGCGATTCAAGAAGACTTTGTCATAGCGCGGTATTTTTCCGGGTTGAAACAATGGGATTACCAAGCAACCCATTCTCAATCAAACCTCCTTGTCTTCGGAGCGCTTACAGCATGCGTGCTGTACGTGGCAGAGGCCATGCATAGCAGAGGAAATCGAATTAACAATTATTCAAACGTCCCCTGGTTATCAACAGCCTCCTATGAGGCCGTCCTTCCCTTCGCCGGTTCAATGCTGAAGCTGGGGCAGGCATAGAGATCGATATCGTGGTGGTTCTCGGGGTAGCGACCGCAAGCGAGTTTCTTCCAAAATGGCTGGCTGTAGATGAGGCAGCGCGACTCGCCGCTCGCACTCCAGTCGAGATAAATACAGCTGCGATGGAGGCAACAGTTGCCGCAATGGGTGCACTGGCCGACAACCTTCTCCGGGTTCGGCGGAGCAACGGACCCGTAAAGCAGATAGCGCGAAAAAGCGCGGGATTTGACCTGGCCGTGCAGATGGCCGGCCGCTTTGGCGGTGGTTTTGACAAAGCGGCGGATATAGGATGGGTCCAAGGCAATGACGCTTGCGACAAATGGTGAAAATGGGAGGAGAAGGCCCATAAACCCAGCCAAGAGCCAATCGAGGATCACTGCTATTTTCATTGGCTCTCCTTGAGACATGCCAGGCCCGTCAAGCTTGGTCAGGAGACGCATAGAGCATCACCGGTTCCGCCTCAACACCCTGAATACCGAGGGTGAAAGCGCGGATTGTATATGGGCCTCCCACAATCCGGGACAGATCAAGGCCTTCAAGAATCAGGATATCCTTCTTCAGCAAGTGAGTATGGGTTTCATGTGCCGGTTGATTTCGTTCAATCCCCGGCTGATCAATCCCGACGAATTTCAGGGGGAATGTCGCCAACCAGGCGGCTGCCTCGCCTGAAAGCCAAGGAAAGAGGGGATCGAATACCGTAAGGACGTTCTTTCGGGTCTTGAAGAACACAGCCTCGACTTCGCCGAGCGGCAGATGCCGCAACAGCGCCAGGTCGATGCATGGAGGTGGAGAATCGGCCAGATTAAGGACATAGGCAGTAAATTGAGCAGGAAAGCATTGGAAGTCGCTGGAGTTTTTCCCAAACGGGAGGGCATGGAGAGGATAATCGACATGGGTGCCGGTGTGCAAAGGCAGATGTAGCTTGCTTTCGTGCATGCCATGCGCAGCAAAGTTTCGTGTGTTTTCGATAACAGGCCGTTTTTCATCAAGATTTTTATACACCGCCATCCCTTCACTGATCGGCAGCGACAGACTTATCCAGTTCAACACGACAATCCTCCCTTCGGTGCGACAGTCTTTATACCGGGCGGATAGGCAATCAGTGGAGCCTGCCGAGCGGCGGCTTTTATTGCATCGGCGATTCGCCATTGGGCATGCAGTTCGTCAAAACTGGCAAAGAGGGTTTTATCCCCGATCAGGGCGTCTTTGAGCAGCTTGACATAGGACTCGGGTTTGTTGGCAGTCATCCGGCAACTATGGCAATAGTCTGCGGTGACGGGTTCCATGACAAAATCATACCCAGGCACCTTGGAGCTGAAGGTCAGACGGATGCCCTCGCTGGGGTACACCTCAATTACCAGCTGGTTCGGCTCGGCATTTATGGTGTCGGCACAACTCAGGCAGAGCGAATTCGGCCGGTAGCGCAGACGAATCTCCGTCCTCTTTTCTCCCAGCATCTTGCCGGTCTTAAGGATAAAACGGGTACCCTGCCATTGCGGAGTATCAACCTGTAGTACCACCTCGACATAGGTCTCCGTTTGCGAATTTTCGGCTTGCTGATGGTATCCCTGATATTGACCGATTATAGGCGGCGAGCCGGGAACGAGTTTGATGTGCTCAAGAACATTGAGCTTTTTCAAGCGAATGGACTCAGAGCCAAGACTATCTGGAGTTTCCATCGCCACCAGGGCGAGCATCTGGAGCAGATGACTCTGCACCATGTCGTTGATAGCGCCGGTCTGATCGTAATATTCCAGTCGCTCTTCCACTCCGGCTGTCTCATTGCTGGTGATTTCTACGGTCTCAATGGCCCGGCTATGCCAGCTTTCGCTGAAGATCCGATTAGCAAAGCGAATGGCAAGGACATTGCGGATCATTTCTTTACCCAGGTAATGGTCGATCCGATACAACTGCTCTTCTTTGGCAAGAGTCATAAGATGGCACTGGATTTTTTCCGCCGATTCCAGGCTTTCGCCGAAGGGTTTTTCGAACAGCAGGCGATGGTCGGATCTTCCTTTGATGAAAAGACCCGTGGCGTGCAATTTGGTTGCAATGGCAAGAAAGGCCTCAGGCTTGACGGCCAGAAAGAAAAGACGCGCAGCGGTCGACGTCCCTTCGTCGAGGCGGCTTGCCAGTGCCAGATAGGCCGGGGAATCATCGAAGTCAAGACAATGATAGCGAATGCGATTTTTCAAAACATCACTGAGTTTAAAGCCCCCCTTGCTCTCAACCAGGGAGAAATACGCAGCTTCATCCAGAGGGCGCCGACCAAGGCAGCAGATTTGGGCAAATGGTGTTTCATCGCCATACCATTGTTGCAAGGAAGGAAGGATCTTTTTGGCGGCCAGGTCACCGGTGGCCCCGAAGATAAAGAGAATTGCACTGCAAAATTCCGTGTTTCTTGTATGCATCATGGTGAGGAGAATTTTCTTTAGAAAATTACGGTAATGGCACTACCTACTATTATTAACCCACTCTGGTGCTATAATAATACATACGTGGAACATAATAAAGGCTACTCCAAATGGAGAGCAGGTGTATAGACACCTCTCGCAGTTTGGGCAACCCGTGAAACCTTTCTGTAGGCGTGGGCCCAGGTTGAAGATCTGCAACTTGCAACCCTATGTCTTTTTCAAACTGCCAAGGCTTGCGATCTATATAATCTTCAGGCTTTTGGATAGGGAAATCACAAGGTGGACTTGCTTTTTCCTTTATGATCCCTAAATTCAGGCATGAGTATATGCAAGAGAAAAGAAGAGATATGAGTTGCAGTTTAAGCGGGAGCAGGCTTTGTGAGCCGCTTCTTTTTGATTCAAAATCTTGAAACATGGAGGAAGTATGAAAGGCGAAATAATTTCAAAAGAATTTCAGAAAATGGTATGGGTTCAAGATAAAAACGGAAAAGAGTATGCCTGTTATATTGATAACCTGAAAAGCATCAAGAAGAAGGAAGATCTGACAGAAGAAGAAAAAGCAAAGTGCACCGATTTAAGCACAGTTCTGGGTGATAGCTGGTAGAATAACACTTTGTTGCAACATTATAAATTTACCCACAGCCCTTATTGTCTATAAGCAATAAGGGCTGTTTTTTGTCAATAATAAGAAAAAAGTGCCGAGTTCCAGGGTCATAGCGTGAGTTTTTCGATCAGCCACGCCATGTTTTCCCCAAGGAGGCGCATGGTCGTCATTCCTTCCAGATCGTCTACCACCCCACCTTTTTCGGGACCGATGCCCACATTCCAGGAGTTTGAACCGACAAGGATCATCTGCCCAAGCAGGAAAAAATGGTTCACAACACATGTACGGTTTTTTTCGAGAAAACAGACATAACAGCGCATGCATCCTCTGAGTTCACTGCCGGCCAGCTCAACCAGTTCGGTCTCGGCCCCGGCTTTTGCCAAGGGTTCAAGCACGGCCCTGAGAAGCAGGGCAGTATTACCTTGCTTGCGCCCGCTTCCACAGAATGCAGCCACTTTCATCGTCTCCTCTTACAACCTTGTGTAGAGCTTTTGACCCGAACGCCAAGCTGCGTGTTCAACCACCGACAAGCGGAAGTTCCTTTTCGACGGTGAAATACACCAGAAAAGTCGGTTCCTCGTTTTCATCGGTATATTTGCGGCGTTTGATTTTTTTCACCAGATCCGGGTTGTTTTCCTCGCGGGCCTTTTTCAGAAAAAGTCGTTTTCCTTGATACCCTGAGCCTTCTTCGACAAAGAGGAAGGTCGCCGAAGGGTTGGATTGCAGGTTATGATGCGTGAGACGGTCACGCATGATAAAGGCCAAGGTCTCCTCCTCGAGAAAATGCGGACGCGAATATATCGCAGCATCGACTTTCCCGCTGCTGTCTGCTGTAGCTAACACGCCGAATCCTTTTGTACTTTCGAAGTATTCCTGTAATTTTTTCATGATCATCCTTTGTGCCGTGCACATATTCATTTGCTTACGGGAAGTCGTTGCAGACGCAATATCGACCCGATGTGTTGTTCCTGTCGCACTCCCTTAATCCTCCACTTGTCAATAATCCCAACTCAGTTGCGCTCTTTACAACGTAACAGTAGATACGGGCTGCCTTTTTCGCAATGGGAGATGAAGGTGGTTTCATTGAGAGTATTTTTTCAACAGAGTTCGGCGACCAGGGCCTCTGCTGTTTGCCGGCCTGAGAGCAGGGCCCATTGAATCCCCGGGAGGCTCTGATACTCCCCGCAGATCCGCACTTTCTCATTAACAGGTTCGGGCAGGAGATACGGATTGGCCGTAGGGGGGTTCTGCTCTGGAAGAGCATGCTCAATATGGTATGTGCGAATATGCTCCCAGTCTTGCACCGCATTGCCAAACCAATCGAAGCACTGGCTGCGCACCTGTTGTTCCAGGTCTTCGCTATTACGATGCATCTGTCCCAAAACAACGACGGCAATAAGCGTTTTTCCCGATGCGGAATAGTGTGGTGCCACGAGACTCGGGAAGGCTATGTTGTTCACCGGGCCTTGACCATCTCCGTTCAAAACGAGAAAGGGGTCTCTGAACGGCGGACGCCATGCACTTGCAAAATATAAGCAGGTTTCCCCGTGGGATGATCGGGAGACCGGCAACCCCATGAGCTTTTCAGACACCGGTTGAGATGTCGCCAGCACCACCCTGTGTCCGTGAATTTGGCTGCCGTCGGTAAGGGTAACAATACCGTCAGCAACATTTGCGGCCTTGCTGTTGAAGTACATGGCCTCTTTGGGTAACTTCGCTGCCATTTGTCTCGGGATATCTCCCATGCCCTTTGTCGGCAGAGCAGCATCTCCCTGGGAAAACATCCGGAAAATATACTGAAGAACGCGACTGGAGGCGGTAATGGTTGGGTCAAGACAGGTTCCTGCAAAAAATGGGACGAAAAATCTCTGAATAAACCCTTGGGAAAAGCCCTGTTGCCGCAAAAAATCAATAGTTTGCGTTTCCGGTCGAGTAAAGATTTCGGGCAATGGCCCCTGACACACCGAGCGAGCCAGGCGCAACATCGCCAGACGGTCCTTCAAGGTACCGATCGGAGCGGCAAGCGTTGACAGCAGGTATCGTGGGTGGTGTCGAGGATCGGCCACAATATGAAATTTTCCATTGTACCGTATTGCAACGCCGGCCGGGAATCTTTGCAGACCCAGGCCTTGGATGTCGAGTATCCTTTGGGCTTCCGGGTAACCCGTTTGCAATACTTGAAAGCCATGATCAAGTTGGAAACCATCCTTAAGATCGGTTTGAATTCTTCCTCCAGGCCTCTCTCCCGCTTCAAGAACGACAAAGGAGAGCTTTTGTTTCTGGAGAGTAAGGGCACAACTCAGTCCGGACAGGCCTGCTCCAACGATAACAACATCATATTGCATAGGGTTTTCTCCGCATCTTGTAGTGGTTGGAATTTTCAAAGGCCTTGCTGAGGTTCAAAACAAACAATCGGTGGGGGGCGGAACAAACCATCAATCCACCGTGAAGGCCAGCCCTTCAGACCGTTTATGGCCCCAAGGAGGGCGCCCAGCACAACACCCCGGCCGGAGTTGTCGCCACCGCACATTGTGTTGGCGATCAGTCCCTGTTCTGGGGAGTCGCGATATTTCAAGGCCAGATAAAGGGTCGCCGGAACGGCATGATCAACATAGCACGCTGATGAAAAATGTCTCCCGACAACAGTTGCATCCGGGTAAGGGATGAGGGCCTCGAGAACCTGAGGGTCAATATCCAGTGCTGCGTCTTCGCCCCCTGCGGTAATGGCCTGATGCAGTGATTCACCACGAAGAAGATTGAGCAAGGTAGTGGCAAGCAGCACACCCCATTTTTTCATGGCCGGTCCGCCATGGGTTAGAGCAAGATGTTGCAGGGAAATTTCCATCGCATGAGTAGGATTCCTAGAAAATGCAATGGTTAAAGGGAGCATCAAACTGAGTCCGCCAATATGCTTCTCGTCTTGTCGGCCGCACAGAGAAGGCTTTTTGCCGCTGCCGTAATTGTTGAAAAAATGTCTGAGGTATTCTTCAACATACGTGTCCTTATGGCGGCCCGGAGTTGTCATGAAGGCAATGAGGCAATCAAGCCAGGAATCGGCTGAGTAGTTGCCGTCGCGCTGCAGCAGAAGGAGAAGCTCCCTTGCAAGTTGAAGGTTAAGGGTGTTTTCCCCGGCCCGGAGGAACTGGTGGTAGTGGATGTCTCTTTTGCCCCAGTATTGCCCCTGACCATGGAGAATGTCGCAAGATTTCTTTGTCGGAGTATAGGACGATCGCCAGAGAATGGAGTCGGGATGCGGGTTACGGGGCTGCAGGTAATCGGCGATCTTGCCGTAATCCTCTTCTAGTGCCTGAGTGTCATAATACCAATGAACAGGCATTGCTAAAGCGTCGCCGATAAACATGCCGATAATGGCGCCTGCCACGCGATCAATCGATGAAAGGGGGTTTTTCATGTGACTTGCCCAATATTCTGTTGCGACGCTTAACCTCAGGAGGTCAGAGTCGTAGTGTTGAGCGCTTGACGAAATTCCCCTTGCCTGGCTGGTTGGGTGAAATTTACAAGAGGGAATTGACCGGCTATACTTGCAACAATGAGCTTTCTACCGGCACCTGTCAATGTTTGCTAGACTACAAGTGACAGCTGAGAGATGTTCTTTGCACCATCTCGCAGATATTTCTGCACTGGACCATATCCACCCTCACTTTCGAGTGGTTTGTTAGTATGTACCAAAGAAGGTTTTTCTGCTCACCTCCGGTTAGTTAAAGAGAAGAACGCCAACGTGGACCGGAAGCGATGCAGGGAATATTTTCACTATCGGCATCTCATCGCTCCATGTTGCAAGCCCATTTGCTGCTCGCCACTGCTCCTCTATCTTTGGGAACCTTTAAAATTGCACGAAACTGCCATTATGGTAGTATTAACTATCATTATAACACCATAAACACACTATTGTCTCCGGTGCGCGCCTGTTTATCTTGTAATCTATAATAAGCTATAAACATCTTGAAAGAGATGATAAAAGGTTTTAAGTCTTAACCCTGCCGGGAGGTATGACAATGCGCTCAATATTTATAGGAATTATGCTTCTTGCTTTTAGCGGATGTGCTGGTGTCGATGTGAGGCAATACGAAAAGAATACCCCTAATTTCGACCTTTATCAGTATTTCCTGGGATCTACCACCGGGTGGGGAATTGTTCTGAATCGCAGCGGCAGGCTCACTCGGCAATTTGTGGTGACCATTGACGGTCAGATTGATGATGGAGGCAATCTGATAATGGAGGAAGACTTTGATTGGAGTGATGGTGAAAAATCAAAACGGGTCTGGCGCATCAGTAAAGATGGTGACCATTCCTATGTTGGCCGCGCCGGGGATGTAATTGATACAGCCCAGGGGACTGCCTATGGCAATGTTCTGAGTTGGAACTACGTTTTGGCTTTTGAAAGCGCTGGCTCTACCTGGCATATAGATTTCGACGACTGGATGTTTCTCCAACCGAATAATGTTCTCATAAACCGAACCACCATGAGCAAGTTTGGTTTTAATGTTGGCGAGGTAATCATTGTATTTCGCAAAGACGATAACCAAGAAGGGAGGTAGGACCATGCTTCGAGCGATAATGATGTTCATAACATTATTACTATTTTTCCCTGGACCGAATTATGCTGCAGTTTCCGGGATGAATCTGCTGGGAAAGGGGGAGGTGTACTATATGGGCTTTATCAAGGTTTATGATGCTGCCCTCTATGCAAACACTGAGACGAGCAGCCGGGAAATTATGGGTCCGGAAACTTCCCGATGCCTCAAGCTCACCTATGATGTTTCTCTTTCGGTGAAGGACTTTGTTCTTGGCGCTGAAACCATTCTCGCCCGTCAGCTTTCTCCAGAGGGAATTACCAAACTGCGCAAGGAAATTGATATGCTGCATGCGGCCTACCGGGATGTGCAGAAGGGTGACAGTTATTATCTGTGTTATGACGCGCCGCAACGCCTGACTACCCTGACACTGAATGACACCCAATTGGTTGCTGTTCCCTCAAAAGAGTTTGCCGAGGCCTATTTTGGTATATGGCTGGGAGCGGTTGAACCCATTGACGAAAAGTTGCGAGACCGGCTGTTGAGAGGATCAGGGGGAAATTTCGTTGCTAAATGAAGGCCTTGTATGACCGCCTTTATTGTCGGCGGCATCTATTATCAGGCGAGCTGACTTGCAGATGATTGGTTTGCTGCTGCTTATAGGTGCCGATAAAGGTTTTCTGCATTCACGGCTTGAGCCCCAATTCTTCCATCAGCAAGTCTTTCTGGTAACCAATGAGTGCCTTGCCATTGATGAAGGTGACCGGGAAGGCCTTTTTGGGATTGTGCGGGGCCATCCGGCGTAACAATTCTTCCCGTTCTGCGGGTGCAAGTGTATCGACATCGGTTACCTCGAACGGGATCTTGTGGGTGGTCAGTAGTTCTCTCAGCGCCTTACATTGAGGGCAGGTGGTGAGTACCAGAAGCTTGATCATCGGGTCTTTCATTGTCGTTTCTCGGTCTTTGTTTTCATAGAATCCGAATGTTCATGGAATCTCCAGTCGATTTATGGGGTTATCAATCTGACTTGGTGGAAGAGCTGACAACAGTCCGGGCAAGATCATTGAAAACGAAATGATGCAACGGCATTACCAAATACCAATACAACCGGCCCAGGACGCCTCGGGGAAGAAAATGAGCAGTCTGCACGAGTTGCTCAGCTTGCACATCAAACTCAAGCCACGCCTGACCCGGCAGTTTCATTTGCGCATACAGCAGCAGTCTTTTGCCGGGTTTTATGTCGGCCACCTTCCAAAAGTCAAGGGCATCACCGACGCGCAATTCCTCGTTGAGTCGTCTCCCTCGATTGAGTCCATATCCACCCATAAGTTTGTCCATAAGCCCGCGAATTCGCCAAAGGAGGTTGTACTTAAACCAACCATTGGGACCGCCGACGCCGCAAGCGGATTGAAAAACATCCTCCTGACGTTCGCCATTTTCAAAAGGAATAATTCGGACATCCCGGAGGATCGCCCCGGCAGGGTTGTCGAAATCCTTGATGTCGCAAGCCTTCTGGCCAGTGCTGTCACACCACCGACTGAGAACTTGATTCTCCTCAAGTTCCCGCATTGCCGCAGCAACCGTTTGTTTAAAGAGAAGCGGGCGTATTTCCGGATACAGTTGCGCCGCGTTATCGTTTTGCAATACGGTTTCACTTTTAAGCCCTTCAACGAGAGCGGAAGCAAGCTTATAGGGGATAGGGGTGAAGAGAATCAACCAGTAGGAGGATAAGCGAGGTGAGAGTACAGGAACGGGAAAAAGGTATCTTTTCAAACCCATGACTTCGGCTGCCTGCTGCATCATTTGCTGAAAACTGAGCTCTTCACAGCCTATATCGACTACGAGATCTCCCGTATGCGAAAGATCGATAGACGCCTGCAGATAAGAAAGAACATCACCAACGCCAATGGCTTGCGTGTGGCTCCTTACCCAACGGGGAGTTAGCATCGCCGGTAGCTTCTGACAAAGATTACGGATAATTTCAAAACTGGAACTACCGGAACCGATAATCACCCCTGCCCGCAACCAAATCGTCTCAATGAGACCCGGTTTTTCTGAGAGAATTTCCCCTGTCTCAATGCGGCTCAAGAGATGCTCGCTGGCACTCTCCTTAACACCCAATCCACCGAGATAGATAATTCGCCGCACACCCGCTTGTATGCAGGCATCGCGGAAGTTCTCGGCGCTGACCCGGTCAAGGTTGCGGTAATCGTCGGTGACACCCATCGAATGGATGAGGTAAAAGGCCGTATCAACTCCGGCCACGGCTGCAGCAAGGGACTTTTTGTCGAAGGTTGAACCCTCTGCTATTTCAACCAGATCGGCAATGGAAGCCTGAACCTTGTTTCTGTTCCGCACCAATATCCGAACTTTCAGCGAGGGTGCTGCAAGGAGCCGGTGGGTCAGCCTTCTGCCGATATAACCGGTTGCGCCGGTTACCAGTATAGTTTTGCTCTGCATCGTATCAGGCATGATTGCGAAGCTTCAGCTCGGTTGGGTGCGGGTTGAGATAATACTGCGACTGGAGATACCCTTCCTGGTATTTACGAACATAATGATTCATGAGGGTAATGGGAACGATAAGCGGCACATAATGATTCGCAAAACGTTCAATTACCTCAAGCAATTCCTGCTTCTCATCGCCGGAAAGCACCTTCTTGAAATACCCCATCATGTGCATGAGAACATTGACATGTTTCTTCACCGTCGGCTGAAGTTTCATGGCTGCCACCAAATTCTCTTGATAGGTGGTAAGAAGGTTTTCAGAACTCAGTTTCCCGGCCTGGGCAACAATACGCCCAAGTTCTCTGTAATGTTTATCACTGTGGGTCCGGAGCAGCAGTTTATGCTTGGTATGAAAGATCACCAGATTGTCGGCAGTGAATTTGCTCACGGTATCACGCCAGCGCCGATAGACAAAGACCGATTCGATGAAATTCTCACGGAGAACCATATCATGCAGGCGACCTTCCTCTTCTACAGGCAGGAATGGAAAACGGTTTTTAAATGCTCTGGCAAAAAGACCGACGCCGATTGTATGGGGAATATTGTTGCCATCGTATACCTTGACTCTTTCCATGCCGGAGGAAGGCGATTTACTTTTAAAAATAAAACCGCAGAGATCCTCTTGCGCTAGTTGGTTCACCCGCTGCTCTGCCCAATGGTTCATTTGCTCGGTACAATCGATTCCTGTCTTATTGGTCACCAGTCGGGGCGATTCCGGATCACCAACCAGGCGCATTGCTTCACGGGGTATCGGCAGGCCGCATTCCACCTCAGGGCAAACCGGCATAAATTCAAAATAATTCCCGAGCGTTTCGGTGATATACCGATCATGCTTGTGGCCCCCATCATAGCGGACCTTATTGCCGAGCAGGCAGGAGCTGACACCGATGCGGATCTTCTTGCTTTCACTCACATCCATATACCTTTCTCCGGTTGATTATAGCTTGTAAACGTGCATTTGTTTTAACACCCTTTTTACCGCATCATTTGTTTTTAAACTGTGGGCAGCGTATGGCAAAAATCCGAGAAGATCTGCTGCCGGGTGCCGCCCACAATGCTATCTTGTCATCATCAGCTCAAAATCTTCGAGCAGGGATTGCAGATCCTCTTCATGCTCGACTTCCTGACTAATGATGGTCAGCACCATGTTGTAGGTCACCGGATCGGCGTCCCTGGTGATATCGAGCAGTTTTTTGTAAGTGCTGATGGCGCACTGTTCACCCTTGATGTTCTGCTCGAGCAGGGTCTTTACAAAGGGATCGTCCGGGGCATCATAACCACAGTTGGTCATTGTGTACCACTCTTCCGGTTTGGTGACAGGCGTGCCGCCGAGCTGAATTATGCGAATGGCGATCATATCGGCATGCAGGAGCTCTTCCGTGGAATGGAGCAGCAACTCGGCACCGACCGCGTCTTTCATCGGTCCCTTGACCAGTTTCGCCCCCAGCCAGTACTGATAATATGCCAGCCATTCGTCGCAATACGCTCGACGCAGCAGGTCGACCAGCACATCGACATCCATTCCGATAATTTCACGTCCTTTGGAGCCCATACATTTCCTCCTTTTTGATTGGTATACAGAGAGTAAATATCCAGTGCAATCACATCGTTTTCGGCATCTTCGGCAATACTTGCGGACATCGTCCTCAGTTTCCTGCCGGGTTTAAGCGGTTCAGGTATCGTTCGGCATCCAGGGCTGCCTTGCAACCTGCACCGGCGGCAGTTATCGCCTGGCGGTACACTTTGTCGGCAACATCTCCGCAGGCGAAGACGCCTGCAACGCCGGTATGCGACGAATCCGAGGAAATACTGATATACCCTTGATCATCCATTTTTAGGTAATCCCGAAAAAGCTCGGTGGTTGGTTGATGACCAATGGCCATGAACAGGCCCTCGAGTGCAATCTCCGATTCTTCCTTGGTCAAAGTGTTGCGCAAACGGACGCCGATGACCTTGTCCACGCCAAGCACCTCCTGCACCACGGTATTCCAGTAGATTAGAATATTCGCCTTCTTGAAAACTCGCTCCTGCATTATTTTCGATGCTCGGAGCTCATTTCTTCGCACAAACAGATGGACCTTGGGGCAGAGATTAGCCAGATAGATCGATTCTTCACAGGCTGTATCTCCGCCACCAACGACACCGACGACGGTGCCGCGGAAGAAAAATCCATCACAAACCGCGCAGGCGCTGACACCCTTGTTTAAAAGCCGTTTTTCTGATTCGAGACCCAGATAATTGGCGGCTGCACCCGTCGCAATGATCACGGCGAGGGCGTCGTATTGCTGACCGCCTTCGGTCCAAACGCTGTGATACCCATGACCAGTATTGAAATCTACGTTACTGATGGAGTCCTGGATAACTTCGGTCCCAAAGCGTTCGGCCTGGGCCCGAAAATCGTCCATCATCGCCGGCCCATCCGTGCCTTTTGAATATCCGGGAAAATTTTCAACCTCTGTGGTTGTAATGAGTTGTCCACCCGGTTGTTTGCCGGTAAAAAGCAACGGCCGAAGGTTTGCCCGCCCAGCGTAGATTGCAGCGGTATAGCCCGCTGGTCCTGAGCCGATGATCAGTATCGTATGTATTATGTTCATCATAGTCTTGCTGTTTCGTTAATAGCTGTGATGGCAAAGACAAAAATCCAAAGGAGAGGACGATTCTTTGCCAGGCGATTGTTGCGGTTACTGACTATCCCGAGAAAACAGAGTCCAATCATCAAACACCATGAAACTTCAGATCGATATTTTCCCCTATGTAAATTGTTTGGTTTCATCTTGTCCAAATTTCAGGTAGATAGGATCCTGGCGTACAGTACTCAATGCGGTATGGTTCAATAATAATGACCGCATATTTAGGATCGTCCGGACCGGTAAAAACTGGCGCCAGCATATCATTCCAAAAATTGTGACGCTCTTCCTTGTCCGTGGTAACACGTGCCTTAGCCTGAATTTGCAAATAGGGCCGCATTTCCGAAAATGAACTGACCCCGCAAGTCAGATGAACATTGGGATTATTCTGGATCTGCCCCACCTTGCGGGATTCTGCCAAGGTAGCACAGCGAAGAATAAAATTACCATCCCCGACTGTCACCACGTAACGAACCCATGGATTATTCATTTCAGTTACTGTTGCCAGAGAGGCTAGCTGAGGCTTATGAATGATGTCGAGTATCCTTTCATTTAGTTCTGACATTTGTGTATTCTCCGTTTTGAATGAATTGTAAGTCCTTAACCTCAATAAGTTAACAACGGTGTCTTGCCGAAACAGGTAGGTGTTGCCAGCTGCTTCAAAATAAAATCGGCAACATCACAGCGAGAAATCCTCCCCGCGGTAATTCCCGTCAGATTTGTAAGAGCCCTGTAGGTGCCGGTCCGGGGTCCATGAGTCAGGGCTCCCGGCCGAACAATCAGCCACTGCGTACTACTTGCTTTGATGAGCGCTTCCTGGCGGTCTTTATCGGCGTAAATTGTTGCCAGAAAGAGCGGATTAAAGATCCGATCGTATAAAAATCCACCATGACCTTTGGAATCGCCTGCACCAATGCCGGTAACAGCGATGAGTTTTTGTTGCGGATGCTGCGTCATTGCGGCAAGCACATTTTCAGTACCGCGGGAGAACACATTGACTGGTTTTCGCGTCGGACCGATACCAACACAGATACAGACAGCCTCCTGATCGGCAACTATTCGGTGAGTGGCGCTAGGGTCGAGTATATCGCCTTGGAGGACCCTCAATCGAGGATCGCTGATTTTCAATTTGGCAGGGTTTCGCAACATAGCAGTAACTTCGAGGCCTTCCTGAAGGGCCAGCTTAAGCAGTTCATTGCCAATTCCCCTAGATGCTCCAATTATTGCAAGCTTCATCTTTCCTCCTTTCTATGCCTTAACAACAGGATTTTACCAAGCGTACGATGGCAACGCAGTTGCAAAAAACGGTAAATAAGCACGCGACACCATGCAAAACTGTGGCTGCAAGGGAATTCTCTACCCTTGCCTGACGGCTGATTTGTTAACCGCAGGTCTTGAATTCCCGTTCATATCCCACGCTGTATTCGTGGGTAGGAGTGTCACGGATGCTGAGAAAATGGGCATTATTTTTATCAAAGGGGCAGACAGGCTGGGCACAACGCTGAAACCCAAATTTCTGATAAAATTTTGGCTCCCCAAAAACAAAGATTGCACTTTCTTTGATGCCCTCCTGGCGTAAGGAAAAGCGCAGCAACTCGGAACCAATCCCCTGATTTTGCATCTGCGGCTGCACCGCTAACGGCGCCAGATGCAGGCCGCAGACCTTTATTCCATCAAAGGCCTTGGAAAAAGCAATATAGGCGATGACCGAATGCCGATGAATACACACCCAATCATGGACGATCTTCTTGTTCTCCTGCAGCTTTTCGACTAATTGAGCTTCATATCTGCTGCGCGGAAAGGCCTGCCGCAACAAGGCTGCGGCCTTGACATAATCATCGGCAGTGAGTTGGCGTATTTTCATAGATGCAACCTGCTTCAGACAATGCCTCAAAGCCGCGCGCGAAAGAATGCGCTTTGGTTAAAGTATCTTCCTGGGCGAGAATATCCGCTTTGCCCCGTGTTCCTGAAGACCTTGGTGTTGCCGCTTACCTGCCAGGCATAGATCGGCGAGCCCAAAACAACGACGTCACTTTGCTGGATCGCTTGCAACGACCCGATCCATATCATCCTGCATAACACATTCTCCGGTCACCCTGCAAGTGCCACAGCCACGGCAGTAATCGATGGTGAGATCGGCGATACATAGGGGGGCTATCATAAAGAATGCCGTTTGTCGGGTTGAGGGCTATCCAGTTCCAACATTTTGTCAAAAACTTCCGGATACAAGTTTTTGGCACAGTGCGGACAAAGCCCATGGGAGAATCTGGCATTGGAATGTTCCTGAATGTAGAGTTCCATCTGCACCCAATTTCCTTCGGCATTGCGTATATTTTTACAGGAAGAACAGGTAGGGAGCAATCCGGTCAAGTTTTTGATCCGGTCAAACGCATCTTGGAGTTGAGTGATCACTGCATTTCGTTCGCTGCCGTATCGTTTCCGCTCGGCTACTTCGTTTGATAACTCCGCAGTACGCTCGACAATCCGTTTTTCCAGATGTTCGTTTGATTTTTTTAATTCTTCACTGATCCGTAGAAACGTCTTGAAAATATAATACAAAACTACAGTACAGGCGAGACAGCGCTGAACATGCCAGAACCACCAGTCATAACTCCAAATTGCTGAAATTTGAGATTCAAGTGCCGATAAACCCAACAAAAGAAACATACAGGTAAAGAGATACGACTCTTTTTTACTGGTATGTAGAAATTCAATGAGAAAATAGAGGGCCGCAGCAATAAAGAAAATGCCGGAGAGGACGTTGATGCCTATGACGAAAGGGGTAAAATGTCCGTCTACTATCATCAACGGGAAAAAATTTCGATATTTGAGAATCACCGCCCCTAGCAGAATAGAAACAGTCACTATTGCCCAATGTGTTGTTTTTACCTTAGTAATCTGCCGATAATGACTTGGTAGCCATACCAGCGCAAACCATAGGCTGCCGCACAAACTCGCCAGGCTGCGAAGCAAAATAAACCCATAACCGAAGATCGAAACAGCATGGCAGGTATCGAGAATGCCCATCATCATAAAGCCCATGGACAATAAAAAATATTCCCCGTTTTCTCTTTTCCGGTCTTGATGCAGTTGCAGAAGAAGCGTCGCCATGGCAATGGCCGCCATCCCGCCAAAGGCTTCAAGCGCTGCATGTAACGGATCGTTGACAAGTTGTAAGCTCTGCCAAACAACATTGAAGGCGATGCTGGCAACAAAAGATCCTAACAATATCACGAAGAGCAGAAAGAGCAAAAATGGTCTTCTGATTTTTTCGATGATCATTGTATCTCTTCAGCCATTGCAATCGAATTTAACATATCGGTAAAAATGCATCTCCCAAAGGCACAATACAGGAGATATTGTGACTTTGCCTCTAGTCTTTTCAGAGGGTCAAAAGACCATGCCTTTTATGCAAGTCTCCACACCCACATGTGCCCCGGCCTCAACCCGCACTCAATACCCGCCGCCGTAAACAAAGGGGTTATAACCATCCGCCACCATAATGATCCAGGCGGTTGCGCAAGTACTGGGAAGCGGATTGGCATACCAGCCGAAGGGAATCAGGTAGCGTTTGCCGGCGTAGAGGTAGGGACGGGTTTGATAGGCGGGCAGCAATTGGCGGAAATCCTCGGGCTGGCCGGGGTATTCGACCCTTGCATAGGTATCGATGCGCATTTTTTGTACGGCCGCGAGCATCGATTGTTCCTCCGCCGTGAGGGTCGCCAAAAATCCCTGCGCCTTCCCGTACTGCGTGGACTCATTCGGAATTATCTGATAATGGGCAATCATCCGGCGCAGCATGGTGATTGCCCCTGCGGTCCATTCCGTGGAGAGGATACCTTGCCGGTAATTGCCGGCGACATCGATGCCGTTGCCATCCTGATCGGAAAATCCCACGCCCCACAGCGTCTTGCCGATGCCATAGCCGCCCCACACCTTTATCTGTTGCCAGTTTTGATAGGCGGCACCAAAACCAAACCATGCATCGATGAGCGCAGGCCCGAGGGCAGCGATGCCCCAGGTGTTCACGTCGACCGCTTTTACCCCCAGATTCGGCAGCCATTTGTCGGCACTGCTCGGATCGTCGGCACGGCCGCCCTGGACAAACTCGCCACCATGCCAAGCCGAGTTTCTGAAGAAGGAGAGAAGGCCTGCGCTGGTGCGGTTTTTAGGGAGCACGCCGCCGTTGAGCATGGCGTTGACCAGATGCAAGGCGTCGGTTATCGTCTCCTGATCCTTGGTACTTAAATTTTTCCCATGCGCTGCTATCGCCTGGAGGGTAGCATCAAGTATTTTCAGACCCGCATACAGAGAAAAGTTGTTTTCAACCGCCACCTCGTAGGGATCGACCAGCTGTTCACCCTGGTTGACGACCGTACCGGCCGGGGCATAATACACAGCACCCGATGGCGATTGCATCGCCGCAAAGGCCGGAAGTATATACAGGGCATTTTGCACGGCCGGATCGTACAACGGTATAAAGGTCGATTTCTGCTCGATGACGTAATGGATGTAGGCGGCTTGCAGCGGTCCCACTAAAAACGCCCAACCATTTTCGCCGGTGATCGGCTTCCAGTCAGTCCAGGTGGCCTTGCCGGCTTGATAGTCGGGGTTCTCAGTCGGCAAGGCACCCGTGGCAATCAGGTCGGCATACCGGGTTCCCATAAAGGGATCAGAAGACAGCCACTGCCTCGGCAGCATGCGAAAGGTATAGGCCCGCCGGGGGTCGGTGATGACCTGTTGGTTGTAGACAAAGAGCTTGTCGGCTGTTACGGCGCGGTTTTCGCCGGCAACGACACGGCTGGAATTGCCGTTGTAGCCCTCCGCCAGCAGGGAATTCTGATTGCTGACCAGGGCATAGGCATCCTCATTGTTCGGCAGGGGCAATCGATTGACGGCATGGCCGAGCATTACGGCAATTTGCCAGGTAGCGGCATCGTAGATGTTGCTGCCGTTGTGCGTATTGATGCGTTCGGTCTGCAGATCGCCTGCAGGTGACTTTTGTGGTGTCAGTGTAAAGGTTTGCGGATTGTAGATATCGGTAACATTGCAGGTATTGCCGGGCAGTCGGCACACATAGGCACCCCAGTATTCTGCGCTGTCGGCGAAACTGAGCGGCAGTTGCCGGCCTTGGAGTCTTCCGGCCGTGGCGGTGTAGAGGATGCCGTCTGCCGTGTCCCGGTCGCTGACAAGAAATCGATAGCTGGACTCGACATCGAAATCGGGGGTTTGCGCCCGCACCAAGGATGTCGCCAGGATCTGCAGGAGGACGATGATGGCAGTCGAGAATGTTCTTTTGCCGAAGTTACGGGCAGCCATTCCGCTTTAATTATTATTGCCTAAATCTGTTACTGCTCTCGATTGCCTGATACAAGCGTTCCACCAAGGCCTGATTGTAACCATGGGAGGTCATATTGGCGGTAATCCGTCCTCTGATGGGGAAACCGAGCAGATAGAGGTCGCCGATCAGGTCCAATATCTTGTGGCGCACAAATTCATCGGGAAAACGGAGCTCCGTATTAATGACTTTGCCTTCGTACATGATGATATGGGAATTAAGGTACCCACTGCCGACCTTGCCCAGCCTTTGGGCTATTTCAATATTTTCAAAGGTATTGAAGGATCGAGCGGGGGCTATCTCTTTGGCAAAAGATTCCTTTTCAGGATTGAAAGTGAAAATCTGTTCACCAATGGGCTGCGGATAATCAACCCGCATTACTATTTCGAAGCCGTCAAAAGGCTCGGCATAGAGATGCTTCTCATTCCTCTCATCGCTGCCCACTCCGATCTTTCGGCGGATGACGGCAACCCTGGTGCAGGCTGGCTGTTCCTCTATTCCTGCCTGCTCAATGAGGTCACAGAAGTCCTTGGCCGAACCATCGATGTTCGGTACCTCGTCGTCGACCTTTATGAGCACGTTGGTTATGCCGTATATGGAAAAGATTGCCATCAGGTGTTCAACCGTGCGTACTTGTTGCCTGCCGTTATTCAGCGTGGTGGAGTTGGCGGAGAAGGTCTTCGATGTGACTGTTTGCGCAAAATTTTCTAAGGAGGTGATATGGCCACGGATGGTTTGCCCATCAAGGGTTTGAAAGACGATACCTTCATCTACCCCCAGATGGCTGAGGATGATACCTGTTTTTCGGCCGCTCAGCAGGCCGACACCGTTTAAGACAACATTCTCTCTGAGGGTACGCTGAGGTTCGGAGGAATCTACTACCTCCACCATGCCGGGGGGCATCAAAAGGTCGGCGCTGACGACCTCAAGTTCGGTATCCGAAGGAAGGGTTGAAATGCTCCTTGAAGGTCGATGCTTAATAGCGGATTTTACCTTGTCGAGTAGTACCTCAAGATGCAGCGGTTTTTCCATAAAATCATAGGCCCCGGCCTTTATGGCGGCAACCGCCGTCTCGATGCCGGCATGTCCGCTCATCATGATGATGGGGAGTGCGGGGAATCGGCCTTGTAAACGTTTCAGAAGTTCCAAACCGTCTAAGCCGGGGAGCCAGATATCCAGCATAACCAGGGCGGGCTCCAGAGTATCGAGACTCTGCCAGAAGCTTTCCGCATCAGGAAACACAATGGTCTTGTACCCCTCGTCCGTAAGAATGTTGGAAACTGTGGAACAGATGTGAGGGTGATCGTCGACTATACAAATAGGATTCATGGCACTTTTGTCCAAAATACGTTTTAAGCCGTTGTAAAAAATAACATGGCCAAAGGAATGCCCGGAACGGCATAAGGAGCCGTAACAAAATAGGTTGAATTGGCCCATATTTTGGAACGGCTCCTAAAGATGCGATACAGAAAAGTGCTTATGATAAACGATTACTCGAAAGTGAGCCATGATGATCTTCATCAGGGTCAATATCTTTCGATATGGCACAACAACTTTTCCCATCTGGAATTAAACGGCGCGATAAAATGGTTGCTGCAAATTGTTCTTCGTGAAAATCGCAGTATCGTGTACTTGATTACTTTGTAAGCCTCAATTTTCTTGGGCTTGGTGGCCGATTTTTACTTTTCATGCGACGTAACTTAAACGGAATTAACAATGAAGATAAGTGGGCCCCATCTCCTGATGATTGCGTTGGCAAATGCTGCATGGGGTTTTAATTTTATTGCGGGGAAAATTGGTGCCGAAGTATTTCAACCTCTGTTGTTTACCGCTTTACGTTTTCTGTTTCTGCTGCTGTTCATGCTCCCCTGGCTGAAACCTGCGCCGGGTCATATGAAGCCGCTCCTCAGGGTGGCTTTTCTTTTGGGTGTACTGCATTTCGGGATGATTTTTATCGGACTTAATGCAGGGGGAAATATTGCCTCCATTGCCATCACTACTCAACTCTATGTTCCATTTTCAGCAATTTTTGCCTCAGTATTCTTACGGGAAAAAATATCTCTCGTGTCACTTCTCTCGATAGCCTTGGCCTTTGGTGGGGTGATGGTTATAGGCTTTGATCCCATTGTCTTTAATCATCTGGATGCAATTTTGTGGGTGGCTGGAGCTGCATTGGTAATGGCGATTGCGACAATCCTCATGCGGCAATGCCCGAATCTCGGGGTGTTCAGGCTTCAGGCTTGGATCGCGTTGGTTGCCTTGCCGTCATTACTGCTATTATCATCGATTTTTGAAACCGGCCACGTCAAAATTCTTTCAGAGGTTGGGATTATTGACTTTTGGACCCCTCTTTATTCTGCTGTCGGCGCCTCCATCGTTGGCCACGGGATTGTCTATTATCTCCTTGGAAGATATCCGGTTTCCATCGTAACTCCTCTGCTTTTACCGACTCCTCTTATTGCCACATTTTTTGGTATATTAGTTTTTGGAGATATCCTGGGGTGGAAAATAATCGTCGGAGGCGCAATGACCTTCCTGGGGGTATTGATGCTATTGAAACCACCAAAAAAACTCATCCTATTAGAATGATGAAATAGCAAGGGAGCTTTTTGCTCTTGCCTGCCCCCAAGTGCACTGAAGCACCATCGAAGAACATTGCTCCCGGCCGTCCGGTTAACACGTTATTTATGAAACGTTATACTAGCTAAAGCCAATTTTTCTTTTCATCTTCTTTACTTTCCTGCTTCGTACCTCATAGCAACCAGAACGGTTGCTCAGTTTCTGATTTTAATCGCCATTGGGCTCGGTGTCTGCTTCACAGCTGCCTTCCTGGATGCAA
Organism: Desulfobulbales bacterium; assembly: GCA_038211245.1. Taxonomy (GTDB): domain Bacteria; phylum Desulfobacterota; class Desulfobulbia; order Desulfobulbales; family Desulfocapsaceae; genus Desulforhopalus_A. The sequence goes on from JBBQVT010000008.1 coordinate 36,327, forward strand.
AACGAACAGTTCCATCGCTTTTCAGGCTATTGCAATTCATCGCTCTGGTTTACTTCGTCTCAGTGCTGGATGATGGTGTTGGCTTTGATTACTCGGTTGAGCAAAGTCCAGAGATTGTTGGTTTTGGACTCTTCAGCATCCATGAGAGGCTTCGGCATATAGGAGGCTCTCTTCATGTGGAAAGGCTTACATCCGGTGGCTCCAAGATAACCATCTTAGCTCCCGAGGCCGGTAGGTAAAGAAAAGTCGATTTCCACTATTATCCATTTACTCGAACTTCATGCAAGCGATTAAACGGCTACCACAATGTGCCACATATAATTCACCGAACCAACAAATGAAACAAACCCAACAGCATTGCCTTACCATTTCAATTACTTTGTGGTCTTTTCTGCTGGAATTCTGTAAATCACAGCCATGAGAAATATAGCATTCGGATACTCAACCACCTGCAATATCAGATGCGCCCATTGTGTGGCCGCCGAGGCAACTCCTGGCATTAAAAAAATGGGGCTTGCCAAGGCCAAAGAAATCATCCGGGAGATGGCTCTGGCCGGGGTTACCGGTGTAAGCTTTACTGCCGGGGAGCCGTTTATCTATTGTGACGATCTCCTGGAATTGGTCGGCCTCTGCCGGGAAAAAAACATGTATACGAGGATCGTTACCAATAGCTTTTGGGCAAAGACAGCGGAAGTGACGGAACAACTGCTCGGCAGGCTCAAAGAGTGCGGACTTTCGCAACTGCGCCTAAGCTACAGCCACTGGCATCAGCAACATGTCCCGCGGCACAATGTACTGCATGCGGCGCAGGGCTGCATGAAATCCGGAATTGACTACTTCGTCTCCTTTGTCACCGATTTTTCAGAAGAAGACGATGCATACGAAGACTATCTTCGGGAGCATACACTGAAATTTTTCCCGGAACCGGTCATCTATGCCGGACGGGCGGATACATTTGCACGAAAAACAATCTTCACCGATTACCAGGAAAATCGCTGTGCGATGAATCCCTATCTGGCGCCGGATTTGTCGATGTATGCCTGTTGCGATGCGGGTAGCCACTTCAACGCCACCAACTTCTTCCTCCTCGGCAACCTGCAAGACCATTCCATCGAAGAGCTCTTCAGCAAAAGCGAAACCCACCCTCTCTACAATTGCATCCGTTCCCTGGGGGTTACGGCTATCGCCTCTTTTGCCGGAATGAAGGCCCGGGACATCGTCACCTACCGCAAATGTGAACTGTGCAAAAGGCTTTTCGATGCACCGGAAACCTTGAAAACCCTCCAGGATGCCGGCGGCTCGGAACTGGGGAAGTGGCTGCGATAGGGAATCGATGCATCTGCATATCGCCGGCAGCGGGAAAAGCGAGCTGGCTTTTGTAAAATCAATGACCATTCTTTGAGCATCCAGGACAACCACATCGAAGAGGTTTTACGCTGCAATACGAATCGGCGCTTTACCTTAGAAACAATCGTGCAAAGAGGGAAAAATGGTACAGATAGGCAAAATGAACAAGCTGTCGATCAAAGGCTTGCAGGCCTATGGCATGCATCTTGACGGAGGAGTGTCCGGGGATATTCTCCTCAGGGGTACCACTACTCTGACAAAGTACCAAGCAGGTGCGACAATTGACGTCTTCGTGTATGTCGACCGGGAACAGCGCCTCCTGGCGACCACCCAAAAACCCTACGCATGTGTCGGTGAATTTGCCGCCCTGAGGGTGGTGACCAGCAGTGCAGCCGGTGCCTTTATGGCCTGGGGCCTGGAAAGCGACCTGTTTGTACCGAAAAGTGAGCAGCAGGACAACATGCGGGAAGGCAAACACTATGTTGTCTTTATCTTTGTAAATGAAAAAACCAACCGCATTACCGCCTCGTCAAAATTGGATAAATTCCTTAACCTGCAGCCTCCCTGCTATCAGGAGGGCGAAGAGGTTGATCTCCTGGTCTATGCCAAGACCGATCTGGGATACAGTGCGGTTGTCAACAGTTGCCATGCCGGGATGATCTATGAAAACGAGGTCTTCCAAAAACTCGCCCTAGGGCAGCGACTCCAGGGCTACGTCAAGAAAATCCGCGACGACCGCAAAATTGACTTACGCTTGCAGCGCACCGGTTTTCAAGGGGTTGACGACATCTCCCAAACCATTCTCAACACCTTGAGGGATCGTGGCGGCATGGTTGCCGTTACCGACAAAAGCCCGCCTGAAGATATCTATGCCATGTTCAGGGTCAGCAAAAAGGTCTTCAAAAAGGCCATTGGCGCCCTCTATAGGGAAAGGCTTCTCGTCATTGGCAGTGATGGCATCAGGCTTGCCGGTTGACGGAAGAAGGCCTTGGTTCTACAAAATATCACATCCAACAGGGGGACATCCATCCAACAGGGGGACATCTTATCAATTGTTGGAAAACTATCAGTAAGGTGTCCCCCCTTTCGAGGAGGTGTCCCCCCTTTCGAGGTGTCCCCCCTTTCAAATGGTTTATGTCAGATCGCTTGACAAGTGATTCCTTATTATTACTGTGCAATAAAGGAAATCGGTTTCTCGATTGCTTCTCGCGATCAATAGTGTTCACCGATTTCAAAGGAGGCTCATCATGGCTCGACTAGATGTTGGAAGTACCCAGATTGACATGGATGAAGAAGGATTTTTAACTCAGCCTGAACAATGGAATACAGAGGTTGCCAAGGCGCTTGCCAAACGTGAAGGCATTGACGAACTTGACCAGTCGAAACTGGATATTGTATTATTTTTAAGAGAATACTATCAAAAGCATTCCTCTTTTCCGATCCTCGGTTATGTCTGCAAAAACATTCACGCCGAATCCCGTGCCTGTGTAACCGAAGAATTTATTGACCCAATGAAAGCCTGGAAGATTGCCGGTTTACCCAAACCGCCCCAAGTCTTTTTCACCAGCTTTGACGGCAAGCACTACGCCGCTAATCCTTTTTATTGATAGAAAATACCCAGCCCCATCCGGACTTGCGGTTGAGGCTGGTTCCCTCCTTTAAATCTGTGTAAACCTGGACGTAAACAGGGGGACATCTTATCAATTGTTGGAAAACTATCAGTAAGGTGTCCCCCCTTTCATGAAAAAACCTTCTACCGGAACCTAACGGTCCCGGTACGATGCATCTGCCCAATTATCCAATGTATTCGTCTTTTAATGTAGGCATCCGGCGGGTTGGCGTTGTACTTCAGTGGATTTGGCAAGACCGCAGCAATGGCTGCCGCCTGGGTTCTTGCGAGGTTATGGGCATTGGTTTTGAAATAGTGGCGGGATGCTGCTTCAGCTCCATACACCCCGTCGCCCATTTCGATGCTGTTCAGATACACCTCTAAGATGCGTTCCTTGCTCCAAAGGGCTTCGATGAGCAGGGTAAAGTATACCTCAAAACCTTTGCGCAGCCAGCTCCGGTAGGGCAGAAGAAAGACATTTTTGGCGGTTTGCTGCGAAATGGTGCTGGCCCCGCGCAGCTTCTTGGTACCCTGCCGAAAGGCTTCGAACGAACGTTCTATCGCCGGCAGATCAAAGCCGAAATGATTCTTGAAATTCTGGTCCTCACTGCACACTACCGCCAAAATCAGATGGGGAGAAATCGTATCAATTGCCACCCAGGTGTGCTGCATCTGCAGCTTTTTCCCTTCGAGAAGCTGCTCGACGCAACGAATCACCATTAAAGGGGTAACATACACCGGCACGAAACGATAGAGAGCCACGGTAAAGATCGACAAGCCGATAAAAGCGGCAGCAGCTTTCCACAAAAAGCGAAAAATCGTCCGGCCCGGCCTCCTTCTCATGATTTTTCCAACAATGCCCTTTTTCTGAGCACACGCCGGCGGTATATCCGGGTGAGTTCATTGGCGACCAGCGCCGCAAGCACCAAGGTGCCGCCGCTGAGGGTATTGGCCGAGGGCTGTTCGCCGGCCCATAACCACGCCCATGTTACTCCGAAGATCACCTCAAGTTGCGCCAGCAGCGAGATCTCCGGCGCCGGCAGTTCTCTGCTCAAACGCACCACCAGAAGACAGGGGATGGCAAGCTGAAAGATGCCAAGAAACGACAGCAAACAAAGATCATGGGCCGATGCCTGGAAAGGCCAGGACAGCGGCAGGGTCGCAAGCGCCGAAAGTGTTGCCCCGATCAGTACGGCCGGCAGCATATCCTGAACGGGCTTGCAGCCGGCAGCCGTAAACTTGCCCCTGTCGAGGCCGACATATTGGAGAATCGTAAAGTTGGCGGCACTTGACAGGGGTACGGCCAGAGCCACCAGGGTGCCGAGCAGGGAAAGCTGAATATCGCCGCTATTCTGCCGAAACATCCAGGCGATGCCAAGGCTTGCCACACCGATTGCCAACCAGGTAGCCGCCGGCAATCGGTGTTTAAGGAAGATACGGGCGAAAAATGCGGTGATCAGCGGCCCGATCGCCAGGGTGATGAGGACATTGGCCACCGTGGTCAGGGTGATCGCCACCATGAAGGAGGTAAACATGATGGCCCAGCATAGCCCCGAGATCCACATAACGCCGGGCGCATGCAGCAGGCCGCGCCACAGGCCGGGACCGCGCAGCAGGGTCAAGGCAACGGCCAGGGCCAGGGCGTTAAACCCGCTACGCCAGAAGTTCACCTCAAAGCTCGGGGCCGAGTCGAGATGGCGCGTTACCACCCCGGCCATACTCCACAGCAGGGCTACCAGGATCATAAGAAAAACCGCACGAAGGTGTGACATAGTGTTCCGAATAAAAAAGAATATCAGCAGAAGTCCCCGCCCAGCACTTCTTTGATTTTAGTGGCAAGGTCGGTTAGGGAGAATGGTTTCTGAATGAAGTGCACGCCCGGATCGAGCACCCCGTGATGGGCAATGACATTGGCGGTATAGCCGGACATAAACAGGCGTTTGATGTTGGGGTAGAGAGATAACAGGTTTCCGGCGAGATCCCTGCCGTTCATCTCCGGCATGACCACGTCGGTCATGAGCAGATGGATTTCCCCGGCATGCTCCTGGGCAAGGCGGATGGCCTCGCCCGGCGACCCGGCGGGCAGAACCTTGTATCCCTGCAGTTCGAGCATCGTCTTGGTCATGGAGAGAATCATCGGCTCATCTTCGACCAGCAGGATGGTTTCGTTGCCGCGGGCCGCCGAACATGCGCCATCGCCCTTCGGCAGCTGAGCCTTGCCTGCATACCGGGGCAGGTAAATCTTGCAGCTGGTGCCTTGTCCCAGCTCACTGTAAACATTTATAAATCCGCTGTTCTGTTTGACAATCCCGTAAATTGTTGCCAAACCTAGACCGGTTCCTTTACCTATCTCTTTGGTGGTAAAAAATGGCTCGAACAGGTGGGCTTTAGCCTCCGAGTCCATGCCGCAGCCATTGTCACTGACGACCAGCAGGACGTATTCGCCGGGCACGAAGCCGACATGCACTCTGCAGTAAGCCTCGTCAAAGGCGACTGTGTCGGTCTCGATGGTGACCTTGCCGGTATCGCTGATGGCATCCCTGGCGTTGACACAGAGATTGGCGAGAATCTGGTCGAGCTGCGAAGGATCCATGTTGACTGACCCCGGATTCTTGCCCGGCAGCCAGACCAGCTCGATGTCCTCGCCGATGAGCAGCCGCAGCATAGTCAGCATGCCACCCACGGTGTCGTTCAGATCAAGCACCTTGGGGGCAACCGTCTGTTTCCGGGCAAAAGCCAGAAGTTGCCGGGTCAGGTCGGCGGAGCGCCTGGCGGCTTTGTTGATTTCCTGGAGACTGGCAAAAAGTGGTTGACTCGGGTCCAATCGGTTCAAAGCCATCTCGGTATGGCCGAGAATGACCCCGAGCATGTTGTTGAAATCATGGGCCACGCCGCCCGCCAGACGGCCCACCGACTCCATCTTTTGGGCCTGGGTCAACTGCTGCTGCAGCTTGGCTTTTTCTTCTTCCGACCGTTTGCGACCGGTGATGTCATTGAACAATACCGCAGCCTTGTCCTGCGACATCTGGAAGACATACACCTCAAAGGCCCCGGCAATTTCGCCGTGCCGGTAGTCGACTTGCTCGGTCTGCCAGCTTTCGCCAAGGCGAGCCGCCCGGCGGTAGCGGGATGGGATCTCGGTATCGACTAGCGGCGGGAAGGCCTCCTCAATGGTCATACCGATGAACCTTGTATTATCAACCCCCAGCAACCTATCGGCGGCGGGATTGGTGCCGATAAAGACCAGTCGGTCATCATTTTGCATCTGGTATATGTGGATGCCCATGGGGGAGGCCTGCACGATGTTGCGAAAGGTTTCTTCGCTCTGTCGCAACACCTCCTCTGCCTGCTTTCTTTCGGTGATGTCTCTGGCAGCCGCATAGATGCGATTGTCTTTTGGCCTAGAGTGCCATTCGATCCACCGGTAGGTGCCATCCTTGTGACGATAGCGGTTTTCAAAATTCTTCACATCCTGTTGCGCATCGAGCCTGGTAAGCGCCCCGATCGTTGCATCGACATCGTCCAGGTGCACCAGCTCAAGAAAACTGCGGCCCGTAAGCTCATCCTCGGAATATCCCAAAACCCTTTGCCATTCTGGGTTCAGTTTCAGAAAATGGCCGCTGGTGTCGGCAATGCACAGCAGATCAAGACTGAGGTCAAAATAGCGTTCCAGCTCCTCGCTCTTTTCCTGCAGTTTATCGAGAAAGCGTTTCCTGTCGATGGCCACAGCGATCTGATGCGATATCGCAGTCAGAAGCTGCAGATCGGCCTGGTCATACATGGCGGCATCAGTATAACTTTGCACGGCAACAACACCTATCACTTCATCGCGCACAAGGAGCGGACTTCCCATCCAGATCAGGGGCAGAGCCCCTCGTATGGCATTGGCTGCAGTCCGTTTTTGCAGTGCCTCAGTTTCCAGAAAAATAGGCCTGCGTTCTTCAACAACCATGCCCGTCAGAGACGAACCGGTATGAAAATCAGTGATTGACGGGTAATTATTATCAACCGTATCCACATGATAGGGGAAGTACAGGGTTCGTTGCTTGCGGTCGACAATGGCGATAAAGAAATTGGTAACATCGATGATGCTGCCGAGAATGCGGTGCAAAGTTTTGTAAAGTTCGTCCAGGTCCTCGGTTGTATTGACTGCATCGGCAATGGCAAAAAGTACCTGGTTGATCTGCTCGGCGTGGCTCGGAGCAAGTGACTTGACGCCCTGGGTGTCGTTTTCAACAGGACGCGTCCCTATCGACGCTCGCAAATCATCTCCCTTGTTATCAACCATGTGCACTCTCTATCGATGGTGGTTGTTGTTGCGTGTCACCCTTCTTCTACCGAAGAGTAGCCAATCGCTCATCTAAAAATCAACATATTCCGAAGATCATAAGAATTTATCTCATTCTCAAGATTATACCTTGAATTGGTTGTCTTAAAAAGATAGGATTTTAACAAGAGTGGTTCTTCCGATGACAGTATCAGTTTTCCTTACATTGTCGACACGGTAGATGCATGGTATCCACCGGTTATTGCGGTCAGCAAGGTCGCCGACCAGGTGGCCATGGCTATTGACCGCAAGCGGACCGAGGAAACGCTCTTGAAGAGTGAAGGGAAACTGGCTGGCTATGCAAACCAGATGGAGCAGTTCAGCCTCTCGGCCGCATCAATGATCTCTCTCAAAGACGAGAAGGTCATCTTTACCAAGATAAGCCGGGCAATTGTCGATTTTTCCGATTTCCGGCGGGTAATAATCTCACTCTTCAAGGACGAACACCCTTTCCGGGAGGTCATTGGTTATGGCGGTGTCTCGGAAGAGCTTGCCGAGAAAATTCGCAGAATCCCCTTGCCGAAGAGTTGGTATGACCATGTATTTTCACAGGGCCACCATCTCGGGCAATGCAGTTACTACATTCCCCATACCATGAAGCACATCCTCAATCAGGAGGCGAATATCTATGGCGAGGGACCGCCTCCCGAGGATAGCTCCTCCGCCTGGCATCCTGAGGATAATCTCTTTGTCCGCATGAATGATGAAAACGGCCAATTCATCGGGGTTCTCGGTGCTGGCGGCAAATACTCCGGGGGAGGCCATCCACCTGGCCGCTACGTTCGAAGGCAGGATCCAGCTGCTCCTGACCAATGTCATCATGCCCCAGATGAATGGCCGGGATTTGGCACAACAACTTATGGCAAACCAACCAGAACTGAAATGCCTGTTCATGTCAGGGTATACCGCCGACGTTATCTCGCAGCATGGGGTCCTCGATGCCGGGGTGTTTTTCATCCAGAAGCCCTTTTCAAAAACCGAACTGGCCGCCACAATCCGTAAAGTTCTGCAGTAATTCCATTGGTAAACGATACCGGCAAGGGCTGTGTCACTCTGCAAATAGAACCTTCAGTCGCTCCCGACCGGCGACAAGCTTGCCGCGATCTTTATCAAATACCTCGAGAGTCAGAGTGTCATCATAGCCTAAGGCTTTTAAGCTCCGTACCAATTCCGGAAAATGAACGTTGCCTTCGCCAATTGCCAGATGATCATCTCGTTTTCCCCTATTGTCACTGAAATGAAGATGGCCTAGCTGCTTGCCGAATCGCTCCACCAGCTGCAGCAAACGCCTTCCCTGCGGATCGCCGATATTGGCGTGCCCGGTATCAAGTGTGAGTTTCAGGCTGGGGAAGGCCCGGAAGATCTCTTCAAAATCATCCGGCTCGACACCCAACAGGTTGCGGGGAAACATATTTTCCAGACAGATGGTGAGACCAAGCTGCCCTGCAACAGCAACCATCTCCGACAGAAAATCAAAGGCATATCCCTTAACCGTCGCCACCACAAGGGCCCCCATTCCGGAAGCCATACTGGGGTGCAGAACCACCTTCTTGGCCCCAAATTCGGCTGCCACATTTAAAGAGAGGAGCATCTCCGTAACCGACGCCCGCCGCAAACTCTTGGTGAGATCGGCGGTACTCAGGAAGGTGGGCAGATGGCAGACCAGCCCGAGACCATTATCCTGCAAGGCAGTGACGATATCGTTCTTTCTCAAAAAAAGACTGCTGTGATGCGCCATGGGTGGATCCATGGCCAGTTCCAGATAATCAAAGCCCATCCGGGCAAAACTGTCGATCTCATCGAGCACCGGCATTACCGGAAAATTCATAGCACCAAACCGCATAATGACCTCTAAGCTTGTTTCTCAATGATTACAATGAATTCTTCCGGTTCGTTGTTAACAAATTCGAGAATTTTTAAGGGACTCTTCTGCGAAACGAAATCAATCATCGGCAAAAGCGTTTCTTCAGAAAACACATGGAAATGAATGCTATAGTTCATGCGCATGAGCTCAGAGGTTTTGCTGTTGATAAACGCTTCGTTTGCCGACTCACTCAAGTTTGTACTTCGAACAAAATCTAAAAAATGATTATGACGCTTCTTTGCATATGCTTCTCTATTTCTTGCCATGAGGCCGTAGTCTTCAATAATATGAGAAAGAGGTGTGGGCCGGCGATTTTGATCAACAATATTGTACGGGAGGGGTATTGAAAGGAATAATAACCCCTTGGTCTTGAGTATTCGCATCCAGTTACTGAGAGCTTTGATTGGATCTTCCAAGTGTTCAAGCACATGATTGGAGATACAAAAATCGTAAGCATTGTCTGGTATTGTCGCTAGCTCGTCACCATTGTCGATTATATCTGCAGCGACGATATCATATTTTTTGAATTCCGGATACTGCGCATACAGATCTTGTTGGGCAAGCCTATCAACATACAGAACATTGGCTTTCTTCCTATCAACCGACAAGGGTGCATGCAAGGCACCAATTTCTATGCCGGTCCCGGCAATATATTTCAGAGACAATAATTCGCCGACATACTGGGAATAATCGAGAATTTCGTTCGATGTTAATTGTACCTCCCTGGTATTTTCTGCACTGATGGCAAAACTGATAGATGTCTTGAGGGTTTTATATGTATCTTTCGGGGTTTTTATACGAAGATTGATTGCATATACCTTCCCAGACTGAAATTCCCGTTTTGGGATTACGCAACGAAAACCGCAGTTTCTAAATCTTTTTTCCTTGTATTCAAATGACACATCGGTACGCATTAAACCGTACAGCGCATGATGGTTTTTTCCATCAATCTCAACAAAAAAATCAACGATAGTGTTGTCTTCTTTTGCATCAAACAACCATCCCGAGATAATGACATTGTTCTGCACCTCAGGTATATATGTGACTCTATTTTTCTTAAGAGTGTCAACGCCATTAATTGCATCTACCGTCCATAAATATCTCACAAATATCTTTTTAATATTTTTCGAGATTATTTGTTTAATATTTTTTAAAAACATCAATTCCCCTCTCTCCCTCCAAGCGAACAACAGATTCCTCAACGAAGGAACTTGAAATAAGGCTGAGAAACTACCCCGTTACTCGCGATTTTGCAATTTCTTTGTACTGAAGCCCATCCACTTGCCGAAAATCATGATGTGTCGCCGATTTCATCAGGGCTTCCCCACTCCCCTAGCTGACAACCCAAGTTTTCTCGACAATGAATCTTAGGCACATAAACCAAAAAACTCAATGACGAACTTGAGCAGCGCATCCAGGAACGGATCCGCGCCCTCGGCCGGGCGAATACCGATCTGCTGTATGATTTGCATAAGAAAATGCTGTCCCTGGATGATCTCGTCCACGAACCGAATATGCAGCCGGGAAGTCATTACCGATCAGACCATACCGGGTATAACCGGCGTCGAGCTTTCCCGACGCATCTTGCAGTTGCGGCCCAACATGCCGATCATTCTCTGCACAGGTTACAGCAGCCTTATCTCCGAAGAGCAGGCGCAGACCTTGGGAATCCAGGGGTTCGCCATGAAACCTCCGGCCAGGAAGAATGTGGCTGACCTTATCAGAAAGATCCTGGTTGTATTTCCGGTCTCCCTGATTGTCTGTGTGGCCGACCAGGAGAATTTTAAGATCAGGAGAGACGTTCGCCGCAAATCGACATATATCCGACTTGCAGCGATGAGTAAATTTACTTTAATTTCATTGTAGAGTAAGTTATTGCCATGCTAGCGGATCTCAACCGACTGAAAGTCTTCTCTCTGTTCTTCAACAGGCACGGCCTTTCAACCTCCAAAGGATTTTTACCCGGCATTCTTAACCTATGCTCGTTGACAAAGCGCTAATACAAAGCTTGCATACATCTATCCTTTTCAAAGACATCGGTTGCGATGCGATTGAGCACATTATCTCTGCCGGCGGGTGGCGAATAAGTGAACCCGGCCAATATGTCTACCTCCAGGGTGAAAATCATCGTCATTTTTATATCGTCGTAAGCGGCGAGGTGGAACTGACCTTAAATGTCGAGGGTGGCGGTCAACACCTGGTCAGCCATATCGGCCCGGGCGGTCATTTCGGCGAAACATCTCTGTTGACCAACAGCCGCAACAGCCTCAATGCCCGAGCCCTGACGAGGGTATCTCTTCTTTGTTTCGATGCCGATGCCTTCAATTCTGTTTTGCTTGCCGACAAGGTCATTCAGCAGCAACTCAGCGTCGCCCTAGCCAAGCGTTTGCTGGTTTCCTTTCGTGATCATGCCGACTCCCTCACCAAAATAAGCAAGACAAACAAGCACTCCACCCATAACCTCGATCCGACATTTTTTTCCGAACCTCAGTCTTTGCTCAGCGCTGAAAAACTGTCTGTCGATTCTGATCGAGAAATACGTTTTGCTGAATCGACCATTGCCCGGCAGATCAATAAAGCTGTGCAGCGATTCAGTAACAACCTGGAACCGGTGCTCCTCTCCGGGGAATCCGGAACCGGACGGCGGATGATCGCCGCCGAGATCCATCGTGCCGGTGATTATAAAAACGGCCCCTATACGGAAATCGATATTCGTAACATTGATCCCGTTCAATTAGAGGTTGAACTTTTCGGCTACGAACGGGATTCTCCGGCGTTCTCGCAAATAACCCACCTCGGAATTTTCGAGAGGCTACAGGGAGGGACCGTAGCCCTCTACAATGCTGAATATATGGAGCCGGATTGCCAGCGACAAATGGCCAGGCTCCTGAAAAGGACCGCCGCAACCAAGGTAACCGACGACGCCGAAGGATCGCTGCGTTCCCGGATCATCCTTATTTGTAACGATGCCCCGGGGCAACAGGACGGCCACAACCGCTTGCTGCCTACCCTCTATGCCCTCTTCGCCGCTCAGCATTTCCGGGCGGCACCGCTACGCGAACACCGCCGCGATATCCCCCGCCTGGTCCAATATTATCTCAAGCGCTACTGCCTGCAGTATGGCAAAACCATAACTCAGGTGGACGACCAGACCCTCGGCCGCTTTATGAATTACGACTGGCCGGGCAATTTGACGGAAATGGCCGGCGTCCTGCAACGCGCCGTTCTCCTCGGCAAAAGTCACGAACCCCTCACTCATCAGATTATTCTAGGGGTGCCGAAGTCCGAAGGCAAATGGGAATTCAATCTATTGCGCCTGCCCGGCGTTCGAGCCTTTTTTGCCAGTCGGCTCTTTCCGGTGTTGCCGAAGGCTGCAGTCGGCATTTTTTTCATCCTTGTCCTCATCGTTTTGTTCTTTGGGCCAATTACCGCTGAAGAGAACATCGGCCTGACCCTCAGTTGGGTGGTAGGTTGGCCCCTGCTGATCTTCTCATTCTTTTTTCTTGCTCGTACCTGGTGCAGTATCTGTGGCTTATCAGTACCGGGATGGCTGGCGCAACTGGTCCTTAAGCCTGAACGACCGACACCGCAATTCATTAAGCGCTATTCCGGCTGGATCATGGCCTTTCTCTGTATCCTCCTGTTTTGGATCGAAACCGCCTGGAATGCTTACCAATCGCCGCGACTCACTGCCTGGATCATCTTCACCATCACCCTCGGCTCACTTTTCTTCAGCATGTTTTTTAAAAGGAGGGTCTGGTGCCGGTATCTTTGTCCGCTAGGAGCCATCAACTCCCTGTTCTCTATGCCGGCTATCCTCGAACTACGCTCCAACACCCATATGTGTATGAACCGCTGTATCGACCATTTATGTTACAACGGCGACGACACCGCCGACGGCTGTCCGATGTTCCGCCACCCTTTTCTGGTGGATAATAACCGGGATTGTATTCTTTGTGGGCAATGCGTCAAAAACTGCAAGTTGAACTCAATCCACATCAATCTGCGCCTGGCACCGCAGGAGCTGTGGAATCAGCAGTCACCACGCTTGGAAGACAGCTTTCTGGTGGTGAGCCTGGCGGCTATTTTCTATCCGTTTGCGATCAATCAAAAGGATCCAGGTTTTATTAAAATTTTCGCCCAAAACCTGGCCGGCATCGGCCTTCCGGAGAGTTTTCCCCTGGCTGCGGCAATACTCTTCTGTGGCTGCATTGTCTTTTACCTGACCGGCTATGCCATTATGTCACAGATCATGGCGCGGATCACCGGCAACAGTTGGAAAGCAACCGCAGCACTTCTTGGTTACGGCATGATTCCCCTGGTTCTTGGCGCCTTCATGGCGGCACACCTGGAAATTTTGGTGGCTGGTCTCTGGCTTCTGCAAGCCAACCTGCTGGATATGGTCGGCAGAGAGGTCATCTCCGGTCCGAGCCGAGTCATGAGCCGCGACACCACCTTTGTCCTTCAGGTCATCACGGTTTTTGGCGGATTAGTTGCATCGCTGTATGCCACCAAACGGATCATCAATCGGCTGCTGGCAGGGCGTCGTTACTCGCTCAAGATGTTCATGCCTTCCGTTCTGCTGCTCTGTCTTTCAGCTCTTGCCTATCTGTACTTTTTATGACCAAGAGGTGACACAGCCGTTGGCATAGCCTTAACCATTTATCAGGTAGCCAAACACTACAGCCAGCCGGCGGCTGACCACAACAAGGCGCACGGTGCAATCATCCCCAGCAAATGGCAACTCGATTATCTGCCGCTGGGTTCCGAAAACGGACAACGTTATTTGAGGGAGATGAACTATTGTGTGCAATTCGCTGCGGCCAACAGGCGGGCGATGCTCGGACGGGTCAGGGAAATCCTTTTGGAGAAGGGAGCTTCACGTTCAGGGCGCCAGCCGGTTAATGGTCCAGCTGTCGACATCTGCATCCTTGGTATACAGAAAACGGTCATGCAGGCGGTTTTGCCCTCCCTGCCAAAACTCGATTTCCAAGGGTTCGACGCGGTAGCCACCCCAAAAGGAAGGCAGCGGCACCTTGCCCGCGCCGATTTTCGTCTTCATTTCCTGAAACTTCTGCATCAGGATCTGTTTCGAGGTCAGAGGATGGCTCTGGCTCGATACCCAGGCGGCCATCTGGCTTTCCTTCGGTCGGGACATAAAATATTTGGCCGACTCGGCCACCGAGATTTTACTGGCCGGGCCGTTGATCATCACCTGCCGTTCCAGCTCAAGCCAGACAAAGAGCAGACTGACCTGCGCATTGCCTTTTATCTCCAGAGCCTTGCGGCTTTCAAAATTGGTGAAAAACACAAAGCCCTGTTGATCAAAATATTTCAACAACACAGTCCGTTGGCTAGGCCTGCCGCCACTGCCGACTGTTGCCAAAACCACCGCCGTGGGATCGGCGATTTCCGTCTTCCTTGCCTGTTCAAACCATGCTGAAAACTGCAATACCGGGTCATTATTGAGATCGGCGCGTGACAGCCCACCCTTCAAATATTCCCGCCGAAATTGACTTAAATCCACACATTCCTCTTGTTCATCAGGGTTAGCCTTCTTTGATGCCTTCAAGCTTCCAGCTCTGGCTACCGGTAGGTCTCGCCCAGGTCCACTCCTCACGGAACTTGACCGGGTCGGTCATGCTGCCGGAAACCAAGGCGCCGCTCTTGTCATCCACCGTGAAATCAAGAAGATTGGCGGTAAACAGCACGGTGACGAAATCCTCACGACCATCGCTGCCGGCCTGGATAATCTCCACTTCGCGAACGGCAATGGACTCCAGTTTATTGATATGACCTTTACTGCGCATTTCCGCGAAATGGCCGGCATACTCCCCTGCCAATTGTTCACCAAGGAGGTGGCGATAGGAATCGAGATCGCGACGCATCCATCCGGCCTGCACCTTGAAAAAGACATCGGAGGCCACTTCCTTGAAATAGGCCGGATCAAAATTCCGATCGGTCTCTTTGATCTGGCTCACTCCGTCATCCACCAAATTCTCGCCGATAACCGGTGGTGGCGGTGGTTGGGTGGCATCGGTACCTCCGCCAAAGATACTGGATGGTGAAAATCCCTGCCGGGCAGATTGATGGGGTGCCTGATAGTTATCACCTCGCCGACCCTTGGCAAACTTCTTGTAGAGAAAGAAGGCGATTCCTCCGAGAATCAACAACGGCAGAATCCCCATACCGGAACCGCCGCCGCCGAACATCGAGCCGAACAGCATGCCGCCGAGAGCACCGCCAAGGAGCCCGCCCATCAAGCCACGGCCGAAACCGCCGCCGGCCGGGGCAGCTCCCGGAGAAGATGCAGGATTGCTGGCCGGAGCCTTGCTGGGGCTTGGGCTTGAACTAAAGGATTTTCCGCCGGATTTGGAACGGGCATCGGCATAGTCGGCCATCAGCCCGCCTTCAATGAGGGTGAATGCGATAAGCATCAAAAAAATCGGTGCCAATCTTTTCCATAACGTTGCCATAGTCTTTTTCCATTTCCTTTTTTATTTTTGTTGATCATTCTCAAACCGCGACTACATTCATAAGCTTCAATAATATAGTACACCTCACCCAAGATGCCAGAGGCAAAAACCACTTTCCCGGACAAATAGGCATGCTGATCCTTCACGCCCCCCTTACCAAACCCTGCGAACCACCGGCCGCCCTTGCTTACCTGGCGGCGGCACTGGCGGCGCACCATCATGCATGCACCATTTGCGATATGAATATCGAGGGCTTGCAATACATCCTCGACAGCACTACAGGCCCATCCGACACCTGGTCGACCCGTGCCTTCAAACACCTCGACACCAATGTCGCCACCCTGCAAAAGCTTGACAGCTACCATAACTTTGACCGCTATGGACGGGCCGTCGCCGATATCAACCGGGTGCTGGAAATTGCCGGCAGGAGCTTCAACCTGCAGCTGTCGCTCGCCAATTACCAGGACAACGGCAGATCACCCCTGAACAGCGCCGACCTGCAGCAAGCCGCCGCAGAGTACCGGGAAAATATCTTTTTTGCCTTTTTCAGCCACAGACTCGACGAGCTCCTGCAAAAGGAGGAGCACACCCACATCGGCTTCTCCCTCAGCTATCTCAGTCAGGCGCTCTGCACCTTCGCAATGATCGGCTATCTTCGGGCGCATCATCCTGAGAAAACCATCATCCTCGGCGGAGGCCTGGTCACCACCTGGCTGAGCAACCCCGGGTGGCGAAATCCGTTTGCCGCCCTCGTTCATCATTTTATTGCCGGACAAGGGGAAGGACCGCTGCTCCGGCTGCTCGGCACGACGCAAAAACCGGACCACGTCCCGCCGTGCTATACGGCGCTGCGCGACAACCCCTATCTTGCCCCCGGCTTCATTCTGCCCTACGCCACTTCCTCCGGCTGTTTCTGGAAGAAATGCAATTTCTGCCCGGAAACCAGCGAAAACAACCCGTATCACCAGGTATCGCCGACAACCACAACTTCCGACCTTTTGCGTTTGACAAAGGCAACATCGCCGGTTCTTATCCATCTCCTTGATAACGCCATAAGCCCGAGTACCCTTCACGCCCTCAGCGAACAACCACCGGGCGCACCCTGGTATGGCTTCGTCCGCATCGATACCTTGCTTTCCGACCTGGATTTCTGCAGACGTTTACGCGCATCCGGCTGTGTTATGTTGAAACTTGGGCTTGAATCCGGCGACCAGAACGTACTTGATAGCATGAATAAAGGGACCGATCTGCAGCAGGCCGCAAAGGTCCTTGCAAATTTGCATGCGGTCGGCATCGCCAGCTATGTCTACCTGCTTTTCGGCGCCCCTTCGGAAAGTCGCAGGGAAGCTGAGCGCACCCGGAGTTTTGTTGAAGATCATCACCAGGCTATAAGCTTTCTTAACCTGGCGATTTTTAATCTGCCCATCTGCAGTAATGAAAACACCTCGCTGCAAGCAAGCGATTTCAACAGCAGCGATCTGTCCATTTACCGCAGCTTTAGCCACCCCCTCGGCTGGAACAGGGCTGAGATACGCCGCTATCTCGATACGGTCTTTAAAAGATCGCCGAAGATCGCCGAAATTCTCAGGAAAGACCCACCGATTTTCACCTCGAACCATGCACCGTTCATGCAATCACTAGGATAAACAAATGAATTTCACAGGCATTCTGTCCGCCATTTTAGCGGCCTTATTTATGGGAACAATCGGGGTTTTCTCGCGCAAAACCGGGCTTCCCCCCGAGGTAATCACCTTTTTCCGGCTATTTTTCGGTGCCGGCTTTCTGATTATCCTCTTGCTTTTTAGCCGCAGGTTTCGCGTGCTTCTCACCTGGCCAACCTGGCCGGTCATCGTCAACGGCCTGATGCTCGCCGGCTTTATTATTTTTTATATCCAGGCCATGAATCTCACCACCATGGCCAACGCCATCATGGTCCTTTACCTGGCACCCCTCATTGCCGCGGTTTTAGCCCATTTTTTTCTGGGAGAAAGACTCAATACACCGAGTGTCATTCTCATCTGCACCGCCCTGTTCGGGTTTGCGATGATGATGGAATTCAAAATCGATTTCTCATCCGGCACAAATCACCTCCTCGGTCTCGGCTTTGCCGGTCTTTCTCTGGCCTGCTATACGTCATTTATCCTCATTAACCGGACGATCCGCAGCACTATCCATTGCTATACCCGCACCTTTTACCAACTCCTGACCGGGGCTCTCTGTATGCTGCCTCTGCTGGTCGCCGATTTCCCCGAAATATCGGCAACGAATTGGCTGTGGCTGGCTGGCACCGGATTTTTCCCGGGCTTTCTCGGCATCCTCCTGGCCGTCATCGCCCTGGAAAAACTGCCGGCGGCGACCTTCGGCACCCTCGCCTATTTCGAGCCGATTTTCGTGGTCTTCCTCGGCTGGGTGCTCTTTGAGGAACACCTCAACATCTTGCAACTCGGCGGTTGCCTGCTGATACTGGCAAGCGGCGCGGTTAAGGGCTATCTGACTACCAGGAGCAACATAGTCAACGGCCAGGCCCAAGCCCAGGCAGCTCCGCTGGTTCACGAGGCCTGAATAGTGCTCCCGATATAGGATAGACTCAGGGCAAGGCACACTCAACCAGCTCGATGGTAAAAGTAAGCTCTTTCCCCGCCAGCGGCGGATTGGCGTCGAGGGTTATATGGGTGGTGGTAATGTCGGTCACCACGACCCGCATGATTTCCCCGTTTACACCACCCATCTCCAGGCGCAGGCCGATTTGCGGATTCATATCCGGAGGAACCTGCTCGATAGGTACCTGCATCACCATATCCTCGTTACGCACCCCATACGCCTTCTCAACAGGGATATGAACAACCTTTGACTCACCGACCTCCATCCCCACAACCGCCTCATCAAAGCCGACGATAACCTGACCGCTACCCACCGCAAAACTGAGCGGCTCGCTGCCGACGGAACTGTCAAAGACGGTACCGTCATTGAGCTTCCCGGTATAATGCACCTTGACGTTATAGCCTCTCATTACCTGTGTCATAATTCTCCTTCAAGCCGGATGGCTCTTGTTTTTTGTATTTCATCATGTGGATTTCTTACTCTTGCAAGGAGCTAAAAACCCTGTTGTTGACAAATCATCGATGATCCAATCGTTTGAAATATCTTCTGAATAACCAATACGGAATATAATTGATTTCGACTTTGCGACAAAGGCTGAGAGCATAATTGAAGGCAACTTGGTCCCGTCTCGACCATTGATGCAGTTGATGATACCAAGTGTCCATCAAGCGTACAACTTCCGGATCACCTGTCCGCCGAATCAACAGGCGTGCGTTGATATGCGGAAAGGGGTCGGAGAACCCCATCTCTTCGGTGTAATGACGATACTGGGCCCGCAACAACTCCTCCGAGTCTTTGCCCAGAACAATGCATTGCTCTACCTCTTGGCGCAGCGAGAACAGGAAAGGATGAAAGGGGATTGCCAAGGGACTTCCCGGGGCCAGAGCCTGGGCGAGAAAGGCATCGAGATCGCCACGGATGGCGAGATTGGCATCGGCATAGACACTGATGCTCCATCCTTGGTCGACCAGATGATGCTTTATTTTGTAAAGGCGAGACAGGCGTCCCGGATCGAGGCCATCGGGGTTGGCTATTTGCCGTATCTCCCAGCCGTCGCAGTGCAGTCCGGGATTATCAGTAAAGCAGACGTAACGCCAATTGGGCAGCTGACGGCGAATCGGGTGGAGCCGGTCGTAGTTGCCGGTCAGTACCGTATAAAAGAGCTTGTTTTCGTGGCGGTATCTGCCGGCCAGCGCCAATCGAGCCAGCGTAGGGCGCATAATACCGTAGCGTAAAGCATGGACAGTAAGCATTTGCAGCAGATGCAGCTTTGCTCCACGATTGTGCAGGTTGTTCAGTTTTGCCAGGTGATGGTGTGCGATGATTGTCATCGCTTTTTCCTCCACAGTCCGAGGCGATTTGCTCTCGTGTCGATCATAATACCCCCTGCCGATTATTCTCGGACAGCATCCTTACATCTAGATCAGCTGCAAACATTCGACCAATGCCTTTCTGATTCCAACCTCGGAAAACCACGTTTCATAACTGGCCCTGGCCTGTTGCCCCCGCCCTGGTAAAAGATCAGGTTTGTCGAGAAGTTCCCGCACAGCCGCCGCAAGGGCGATGGGATCGCCTGCAGGGACGAAGGAAATTCCACACGCCGGGTCGATGCGCAGGGCAGTCGGGAAGGCTTCGGAATCCCGGGTGACCAGCGGTCGTCCGCAGGCGAGAGCCTGGAACACCTTGTTGGCAATGACCCGACCGGCTTTTTTTGAGGAACCGAAGATACCCAGTAAAATTGAGGCCCGTCCTATTCGCTGGGGAAGATCTTCGTACGGCAGCCAATCCTCGAACCGGATATGTGCCATGCCTCCACTCCGCTCCAGGCATTGCCGACGAAGCGGGCCATCGCCAAGCAAGGTCCAGCGGACCTCGGGCATGGTGAGGGCCGCCTCGACGATCACCTCAGGCCCCTGAAGGTTAAGAAAGCTGCCATAGAACAGGACTTCCGGCATGGGCCCCGGAATTTGCGATTCCTGAAATCGAAAGAGCGTCTCGTCCGCCCCGACCTGAACCACCCTTGTGCACTCAGGGCGCGCTGCAAGTTCCTCAATATAGAACGCGGCATGGGCGACGGTATCGGCGAGAACAAGGTCAGCCTTTGAGAACATCTCCCGTTCTTGGCGATGCAGTCGTCGTGCCGCAGGACTGGAAGGGGAAAATTTACGCCGCTCGAATACCTCCTTATCCCAGGCACTGATAAGTGGATCGAAGATCAGCGGCAGCCTGTGTCGAACGGCAAAACGGCGAGCCGCCTGGAAATCACGTTGCCGGAAAGCCGGCACCCAGACCGCGTCGATCCCTGTAAGACCTGCAAATTTTGCTTCGATCCCGCCTAAAAAGGAGATCTTTGGCCGAAAATCAACCAGTCGATAGCCGACTTCGGCAAGCAAACGGCGCAGAAGTCTGTTTCTCGAGTAGTCGGGATCGAATCGGCCCCACCAGAGAATTGTCTTTTGTTGCTTTGCCATAAGCTTCTAATATACCCATTCAGACCATAGAACTCTTGTGTTTTTTTCTTCATCATTTGTACCCCTTAGACAGCCCAGACCGGCCTACGGCTTTCTTTGGCTTTTTTCTTTCCTCGACGCTATAGTAGTTTTGCAACGCATTTCCCAAAGAGCAGCTTGCTGGTAAAATTCATGCGAATGACTCCGCATCATCAAAATATCGGTTAATACCAAACCCTTTCGATAAGGAAGTGAATCACCATGAAGATCGGTAGAACCATCGTCATCGGCGGCGGCGCAGCAGGCCTGATGGCGGCCGGCCGAGCCGCCGAAAGGGGCGCGAAAGTCATACTCCTGGAAAAAATGGAGAAAACCGGCCGGAAAATCGGTATCAGCGGTAAGGGTCGCTGTAACCTTGGCAACAGCGATGAACTTGCCGATTTCCTCGGTCATTTCGGTAAAAACGGCAATTTTCTCCGCCAATGTTTTCAGCAGTTTTTTACCGCCGAACTCACCGCCTTTTTCGAGGATCGAAATTTGCCGCTGGTGGTCGAACGTGGTGGCCGTATCTTTCCCGCCGGCGGCCGAGCCCTTGATGTCGTCAGAATTTGCAATAATTGGCTGAAAGCCTTGCCGGTGACCCTCCGCCATTCTACGGCGGCGAGCAGCATCCTGGTCCAGGACGGCAGAGTGTGCGGGGTACGCTGCGCGGGCGAGGAATTGCCGTGCGACAACGTCATCCTCGCAACAGGCGGCAAATCCTATCCGCGCACCGGCTCGACCGGCGACGGTTACCGGCTGGCGGCAGATCTCGGCCACAGCATCGTCCCCGTTCGACCGGCCCTGGTGCCTTTAGTTTGTGGCGATTCGCAGGTGCACCGGATGGCCGGACTCGAGTTGCGCAATATCGAGGTGCGACTCTTCCTCGACGGCAAACGCAAAGGCCGGGACTTCGGCGAGCTGGCCTTTACCGGCTTTGGCCTGAGTGGGCCGGTGATTCTCAGCCTCAGCGGCATGGTCGTCGACGCCCTCGACCGGGGCCAGAAAGTGACCCTCGCCCTTGACCTGAAACCGGCACTTTCGAGCGACAAATTGGATGCCAGGCTGCTCCGCGATCTCGCCGGCCGCGGTGGGGAACCCATTGCCGCAATCCTCCGTGGCCTTCTGCCCCGCGAGATGATTCCTCTCTGCATGGCAGCCTGCAATCTGCCGGAAAATCAGGACACCGTGCACTTCCCGGCGAAAAAACGCAATCGCCTGGTGCAGTGGTTGAAAGACTTCCGCATTGATATAAGCGGCTACCGCTCCTTCAACGAAGCGATCATTACCGCAGGCGGAGTAAGCCTGAAGGAGATTGAGCCCCGCAGCATGGAGTCAAAACTGGTGCAGGGACTTTTTATCGTAGCCCGCTGAAGGCCAAATTCGTCGAGTAACGATTCGAGTTTATCGTGCTGAT
>JBBQVT010000009.1:0-54422 GCA_038211245.1 Desulfobulbales bacterium
AGTAACCAAAGAAACATGCGCAAAGATTGTCCAAAAGATAAGGAAAATCGAGGATGAGTTTTGGGTGTCAGACATGCAAATGGATACAAAATTAACGGAATAATTGGTATCAATTCATGTGCGAAGCACTATAGTTACAAACAAAGATGTTGTTGTCGATTTTCCCGGTTGCGTTGGCCCACCCGGAGGATGGACTATCGTCGAGCAAATTGTAGGCATCCCAACCGTCGTAGGTCGCGGGAATGGTTACCGGCAGACAACCTTCGAGATCAGCGGCAGTGCGCTTACCCAGCAGCAGGCCCTGCTCACCAGCTTCCTTGTGCTCATGCCCTCGGCCATGCTCAGCGACTTCCTCTTTCCTGTCGCCAATATGCCGGAATCGATTCGCATCGCCACCTTCGGCAACCCGATGCGCTGGTATCTGTAAATCCTCCGCGGCATCGTCATGAAGGATGTCGGTATCGCCTCACTCTGGTCGGCGATCCTGATTCAGACCGGCCTGTCCCTGACCTTTTTAACCGTTGCCGTCGGGGCGATTTAAGAAGACTTTGTCGTAGCCGGGATGCGATAAGCCGCTTCCCGGTATTTATTGAGATTCGACGAGATCCGGCTCATTATCCTTTTTTCGATTACATAAATTACACCCTCCTTGATTACAAATCCGAAATACAAATCCGAAATGCCACGCAGTGGGACCAATTTCACCTTCCATTGATAAAAAAATCGCCTTTCACCGTCGAAAAATGGTCTCAACTCATCAACATCCAGAAATGACCTACATTTCTAAAGCACCTGTCTATTTTGCAACAAGAGCAAATGTAAAATTTCACGTATAATTAAACAGGGGTATAGTTATTGCATGATGGTAATAAGAACGATAATTAGAATGGCGGATTTTATTACTGATGGCGGATCCATACCGGCAAGGATCCATACCGGCAATAGTCGATCGTTCGCTAAAATTAACTTTGGGGAGTTTTTCTCCCCGGATTGGTACTCGGGGGAATAATGAGAAAATACTCTATTAGGACTGCATGGGGCATTAGCCTATACATATTAATGAGTCTCTTTGCTGCTGGAGAGGCCGCAGCAGCAACAGCCCACAACGGGCTGACGTGGCAGGGATCACAAACCTGTTTGAGCTGTCACGAATCCAAAGCACTCGAAATGCACGGCTCCAGCCATTATCAGTGGCAGGGACAAGCCCTTTACACCACCAACGGTCCATCCGTACAGGGCAAACTCACGACTGCATTGAACAGTTACTGTATATCCATCCTAGGAAACTGGAATGCCTGCGGCTCCTGCCATGTCGGAATTGGAGCAAAGCCTGAGGCAACCGCCACCCCCTCTCAATTGCAAAACATCGATTGCCTGATCTGCCATCAGAAAGACTATAAACGAAAGAAAGTCAACGGCGTTTTTGTTCCGGATACGGCGAACATGGCAGTCACCATGGACCAGGCAATTCAGACGGTACACAAACCGGTGCGCTCCAACTGCACACAGTGTCATGCCAAGGGCGGAGGCGGCGACAATAACAAACGCGGCGACATGTCCCTGGTCCATGCCACAACTACGGATAGAAATTTTGACGTCCATATGTCATCCACCGGTGCCAATCTCACATGCCAGCAGTGTCATACCACACAGAATCACCGGATTGCCGGTCGTGGCTCCGATCTTCGACAAACAGACCTCGACACAAAAGTCACCTGCAGTACCGCAGCCTGCCATGCCAACAAAACAACTTCATCCGGCCATGTGACCGCAGATGTCAACCGGCACATCAACCGTGTCGCCTGCCAGAGTTGTCATATTAAAACATACGCGAGAAATGCGGCGGACACGACTGCAACTGAAACAACAGAAGTTTACCGCAACTGGACGATCCCGGAATGGAGCACGGCCCTTAACCGCTGGGAGCCGACAATCACAAGAGGCGGCAACTTAAAACCCGAATATGCGTTCTGGAACAGCACGAGTTGGAATTACAGCTTAAACGAAACGGCACAATACGACGCAGTCACCAAAACCTATCCAACCTCCCGTCCAGATGGTGGCATTAACAAATCGGGCAGCATGCTGTATCCATTCAAGTACAAAAAGGCGTTTCAGCCCTTTGCCGACAGCCTGGGTGTCCTGGTAGCGCTGGATACTTCAGTCTATTTCTCAACCGGCAATTATGACAGCGCTGTGAAGGCCGGCCTTACCAACATGGGGCATCCCGCGACAACCCCATATCGTAGTGTTGATACCGACACCTCCCAGCTCATCACCCATGAAGTAATGCCGAAAGGCAATGCCTTGACCTGCGCCCAGTGCCACACGGCAACCGCCACGCAGATGAATCTGAAGGGCATCGGCTATGCAATGAAGGGGGCCCAGAGCGCAACCTGCACCCCGTGTCATCAATCCAAAAGTATCCCTTCTTACACCTCCCTCCATAGCAAGCACGTCACAGATAAAAAATATGATTGTTCTTGGTGCCATAGTTTCTCACGGCCGGAACGCGGACTGACAATGCCGTTGGGCACCCAAACAGTCCTTTTACTCAGCCCAACCAGCCGAAGCGTTTCAAAAGAGGCCGGTGAAATCGTTTTCACCGTCTCCAGTACCGGGCGAACCATGCCCTGGTCGGCCCAGGTGACTTCAGGTAACAGTTGGCTTTCAATTACATCTGGAGCCAGCGGCAACACTTCCGGATCGATCAAATCCGGTTTTACTGCCAATAACACTACATCAAATCGTACGGCTACCATTCGTATAACCGCCAACGGCGCAACGGGAAGCCCTGTCGATGTGGTAGTGACGCAGTCACCAACGACTCAGGTGCCGGGTGATGTCAACGGTGATGGCGTGGTTAACCTTGAAGATGTTATGCTATCGCTTCAGGTGCTATCTGGAAGATCGGTGGGTGTTTTTTCAGGTGCCGATATCAATGGCGATGGCAAAATCGGTATGCCGGAAGTCCTTTATGGCTTACAGAAGACCGCCGGATTGAGATAACCACCCATGCCTTGGCATCATCTAAAATCTCTGGTTCCCCGGGCCTATGGTACGTATCTTTGAGCCCAGCTTGTGCGCCAGCGGCAAGTCACGGGAATGGTTACCGGCAGACAACCTTCGAGAAGTGACAGCAAATTGGTTGCTTCACTCCTCGCCGAGGACGGGAAAGCCGCCATACCCACACAGGAAAGAAGAGTGAAACCGGCAAACAGCGAACGAAGAATCATGAAAAGGCCCCCCATGGAAAGATATGGTGAATTATATAACCGAAGTGCGAGGCGGTAGAATTTTCTCTCTCGCAAACCAAAATTCCGCCCAAGGATAGTGATTCTTGGCGAGAGAGGCAAGGACTTTTTCCTGGCAATAGAGTTTCTACAGCACTCCTGTTTTTTGTCCTTCACAGCCTTTCTGCCTGCTTTTCTATGCACTCTTGGTACTTGCCTTATTCGATAAAACCTCGCAAAATAATGGAGGAATGTTTAGGGTGCGATGAATACGAAAGCGTACTGAAAAAATCCTGCCGTGCGCTTGGGGCAAGCATCGAAGGCAACCATGAGGCACGCGAAAAGTCGGCGCAAGCTGTAACGGCATTTTTCCATAAGATTTTTACGAAATCCATATATATAGAAGGTGACAGCTGCCGTCAGATTGCCTTTGTTCTCAAAGGCGAGATTCGCGTGTTCAAGGCGCACCAATCCGGGCGACAAATAACCCTGTACGAAATTGGCCCTGGTGACACTTGTATACTCAATGCCTCCTGTATCCTTTCCAACATAGGATATCCGGCAAATGCCTTCTGCATGGTGAAGACGGAGGTGCTCTTCCTGCCTGCAGCAATTTTCAAGAAATGCCTTGACGTCTATCCGGAACTTCAGACCTTTGTTTATACCATGTTGCGTTATCGACTGACGGCGGATATGACTCTTATCCAAGAGGTGATTTTTAACAGATTGGACAACCGGCTGTTCAATTATCTGGTTGAACATTCAGAGGACGGGATGCTTTCCCGAACCCACCAGAGCATTGCCAATGATCTGGAACCTTCACGAGAGGTTATTAGCCGTCTTCTCAAGGACTTACAGGAGAGGGAAACAATTCGCTTCAGTCGTAATCATATTCAAAATTCTCGACTATCAGCCCAAGCATCTGCAAGGCAGGTAAAAAATTCGCCAAAGTGTGACTTTGTCACAAACATCCGGAAATAAAACCCTTATGGTGTGAGTATCAAGCTGACGAGAGAGAAAAATAAAGTCGGCCAAACCCAAAGACCTCACATCATAAGGAGCATGCCATGAAAAGGAATATCGGTAGCATTGAGCGCGTTGTCAGAATCATTGCCGGTTTAGCCATTCTCTCCCTGGCCTTTATTGGACCTCAGAGTCCATGGGCATACCTCGGAATTATTCCCTTACTGACCGGATTCATCGGCTGGTGTCCACCGTATGCTCTTTTCGGGATATCCACCTGCAAGGATTGCAGTTCCCTCAAAAATGGGAGTTGTGCCGTTAAATGAACTCCGACTGTCCGCCACATCTCGGTGGATCGAGTCCACCGAGATGTGGCATGAATGGCTGCATTTCTCCTACACATCCCGATTTCTTCGCATCTCTTCTTAATAAATCCAATTACATCACAGCAGCCACCTGCAAGCTGGCGAATGTATCTTGACCTTAAAAATACTTTTCACAGCCAGCAACCGGACATCTCGTGCGGTATACCGGGAAAACAGAATTTATGAACCTATTTCTAATATAATCAGAATATCGTTCTTGACTCAACCGAATATTGAGAATATATTCACCTTTAACCAAGGAGAATAAGAATGCTTGACACCATCAGTATGGATATCCTGAAGATCCTCCAGGAGAAAGCGCGCATCCCCAATATCGAGGTTTCCCGGCAGGTTGGTCTGGCCCCATCGGCGGTCCTTGAGCGGATCCGCAAAATGGAAAAGCAGGGCATCATCGATGGTTATGAGGTGCGCCTCAACCCGGAACGTTTTCACCGGGCCCAGGTGGCCTTTGTGCATGTCCAGACCAGCACCGCCGCCAGCAGTGAGGTCGGCAGGCAGCTTGCCGTGATCCCAGAAGTCCAGGAGGTGCATTTTGTCGCCGGCAACGACTGCTATCTGGTGAAGGTGCGAACCGCCGATACCCTGTCCCTCAGCCTGCTGCTGCAGGACCGGATTGCCGCCATAGAGGGTGTCCTCTCGACAAAAACCGAAACAGTCCTCTCGACAATCAAAGAAACCAGCCGGATACCCTTGCCGGATACCCTATAAGGAAGCACGATTATGCCGATGTCACATACATTCAAAGAACGTCTTTTCCCCGTCCTGCCAACCATTGCCAGCCACTACGGGACACCTTTTCATATCTACGATGAAACCGGCATTCGGGAAACCGGCAACGCCCTGAAAGCAGCCTTTGCCGGTATTGATCGATTCCGCGAATACTATGCCGTGAAGGCCCTGCCCAACCCCCGCATTCTCTCTATTATGGGCGACATGGGCTTTGGCTTTGACTGCAGTTCCATCGCCGAACTGCTCCTCAGCAGGCAGGTTGGCGGACGGGGCGAGGACATCATGTACACCTCCAACAACACCAGCCTTGAGGAATTCCTCGAAGCGGCCGGAGAGGGTGGTTCTATTCTCAATCTCGACGACATCACCCTTCTCAGCAAGGTGCCGACCCTCCCCGAGCTCATCAGTTTTCGCTATAATCCCGGCGAACGGCGCACCGGCAACGAAATAATCGGCACACCCACCGAAGCAAAATACGGCGTCAGTCACCAACAGATTATTCCCGCCTACCGAAAGGCTAAAGAGATGGGAGCCAAACGCTTCGGCATCCACACCATGCTCGCCTCCAATGAACTGAACTACCAGTACATGGTGCAGACCACCGCCATGCTGCTGGAGCTGATCGCCGAGCTCGAAGACGAGTTAGCCATTACCTTTGAATTTATCAATATCGGCGGCGGCCTCGGCATCCCCTACAAACCGGGCATTGCCGCTCTTGATCTGGCGGCCATGGGCCGGGAGATAACTGCCCTCTTCAAGGATTTTCGCAGAGCACGTGGCTACGAACCGGCTCTGTACATGGAGAGCGGCCGCTATATGACCGGGCCGCACGGCGTGCTGGTCACCACCGCCATCAACCGCAAAGATATCTACCGGACCTATATCGGCGTCGATGCTTCGATGAGTTCCCTCATGCGGCCGGGGATATATGGTGCCTACCATCACATTGACGTCCTCGGTAAAGAGGGCCACCAGGACACCGAGACCGTCGACGTCGTTGGTTCACTCTGTGAAAATAACGACAAGTTCGCCATTCAACGAACCCTGCCGAAGATTGCCGACGGCGATATCCTCACCATCCAGGACACCGGGGCGCACGGTATTGCCATGGGTTTCAATTATAACGGCAACCTGCGGCCTAAAGAACTGCTCCTGACAGCAGATGGTAAAGTCGAACTTATACGGCGGGCCGAACGGGTGGAAGATTATTTCGCCACCTTGTGTTTCGAGCCGGATCTCCTTTCTCTGTAATTCTTTCGGGACGGCACCCATGGTCATCGACATAGACTGCTTTCTTGCCACCGTCGCCGACGCCGTCCGCGACAAACGAATACCGGTGGTCGATCTCATTGCCGTGCAGACGGAGGATCCCTTCAAAGTCCTGGTGGCCACCATCCTCTCGGCGAGGACCAAGGACGAAACCACCGCAATGGCTTCGGCTCGTCTCTTCAAAGACGCTCCGGACTCCGACTCGCTGGCTCGCCTTTCAGAAGAACGCATCGCCGAACTCATCTACCCGGTCGGTTTTTATAAAACCAAGGCCAAATATCTTACCCTCCTGCCAGGTGCCCTTCAGGCATTCGACGACCAGGTTCCGGACACCATCGACGAACTGGTCACCCTGCCCGGTGTTGGTCGCAAAACCGCCAATCTGGTGGTCAGCGTCGCCTTTAAAAAACCGGCCATCTGCGTTGACACCCATGTCCACAGGATTATAAATATTTGGCAGTATGTCGTAACGGACACCCCACTGCAAACGGAAATGGCCCTCCGGGCGAAGCTGCCGAAAAAACACTGGATACCCATCAATTCCCTGCTCGTAGCCTTTGGTCAGTTTATTTGCCGACCAGTTGGACCGCATTGTGATATCTGTCCTCTGCTGGCAGAGTGTCCGCAAAAAGGTGTACATCCCCGCAAGAAACCAGGAGCGAAAATGATTAAGAATAATAGTCTTAAATGTATAAGCTGGAACGTCAACGGCATTCGTGCCGTGGAAAAGAAAGGTTTTGTTCAGCAAATGCAAATATTTGATGCCGATGTCATCGGCATCCAGGAGACCAAGGCGCAGGCCGAGCAGCTTTCCGACACCCTGAAAAACATCCCCGGCTACACCTCCTACTGGCACAGCGCCGAACGAAAAGGCTACTCCGGGGTGGCGAACTATACCCGTATCGCGCCGCTTGCCGTCCACTACGGCCTTGGTGACCCGGAATTTGATTGCGAAGGACGGGTGCTGACCTTGGAGTTCACCGACTGTTATCTTATCACCATCTACTTTCCCAATAGCGGAGAAGAATTAAAGAGACTCGACTTCAAATTGCGCTTCAACAATCGGCTGCTTGCCTTTGCCCAGGAACTGCAACAGCAGAAACCGGTCATTCTTTGCGGCGACTTCAATGTCGCCCATAAAGAGATCGATCTGAAAAACCCCAAGGCCAATGTGAAAAACGCCGGCTTCACCCCCGAGGAAAGGGCCTGGATGGACAGCTTTATCGCCGCCGGTTTCATCGACACCTTTCGTATCTTCAATCAGGAGCCTGGCCAATACACTTGGTGGAGTTACCGCTTCAGCGCCCGAACCAAGAATATCGGGTGGCGTATTGATTATTTCTGTGTCAGCGGCGGAGCTAAGGATAAGGTAAAAAGTGCAGCTATTCTCCCGGCGGTGCTGGGGTCTGACCACTGCCCGGTTGAGCTGGAGTTTCTGCGTGATGGTTAGGACTTGAGCGATTCAAAGAGACTGGAATAGTTCACTAGCATCACAATCTTTCTGGATACGGTGAAAAATACCAAGCGAAAATTGGAAATCGCTTGCACTCTGAAAAAGCATGGCTTACTATTGTGAGTAAATTAACTCAATGGCGTAAACATGCCCTTCGAACGTAGCCAAATCAATATCTTGCGACTACGCCTGAAAGAATCGCCACGGTTCATGATTGTTGTTGCCGGTCCTCGGCAAATCGGCAAAACCACCTTGGTCAGACAGGCGTTGTCTACCCACCCATCGACCTTCGTTGCGGCAGATCAACCGCTCCCCGAAGCCATTGATCCCTTCGGCGAACAAAACAGTACCTCGCTCACGCAAGCACAGGTTGGCTCGCAGCCTACTGCCGAATGGCTGGTCCGTCAATGGATGCAAGCGCGCACTAAAGCCAAGCTACAACCAGACGGCGAATGCTACGTTCTTGCCATTGACGAAATTCAAAAAATCCCACGTTGGTCGGAAGTCGTCAAAGGTCTGTGGGATACTGACCGCACCGAGAATCTGCCACTCCATGTCATCTTGCTCGGCTCATCACCCTGGCTCATGCAAAAAGGCCTTACTGAAAGTCTGGCCGGCCGTTACGAACCGATTCGTATGGCGCACTGGTCCTATAGTGAGATGCAGGCGGCTTTCGATTTCTCACTCGACGAATACATCTATTTCGGCGGCTATCCTGGCAGCGCACATCTCATCCGGGACGAAAGCAGGTGGCGCCAGTATGTCCGCAGCGCCTTGATTCACCCGAATATTGAGATCGACATCCTGCAAATGACACGGGTCGACAAGCCGGCTTTACTGAAAGCCCTGTTCGAACTGGGTTGCGGCGCCTATTCCGGGCAAATCATTGCTTTTGACAAGCTTCGCGGCCAACTGGTTGATGCCGGAAATACCACAACCTTGGCGCATTACCTGCAACTTCTCTCGCAAGCGGGACTGCTGACCGGCCTCTCCAAGTTTGCCATACAAGCTTTTCGGAAACGAGCTTCAAGTCCAAAATTGAACGCACACAATACTGCGCTCATTTCCGCCTTGGCCGGCTACACCTTCTCTGAAGCAATTGGCGACCGAAGCTATTGGGGGCGGCTGGTAGAAAGCACCGTCGGCGCACATCTCATCAATACCGCCTCCGACGATTGTCAGATCGGGTACTGGCGAGAAAGCCCCAACGAAGTGGATTTCGTGCTGACAAACGGCCGGAAAGTCCTCGCCCTCGAGGTTAAAAGTGGTGCGAAATACGCCACCCCAAAAGGCCTCAAAGTGTTTGTCGGAAAGTTCAAGGAAGCTTGCACGCTCATCGTTGGCGAAGGTGGTGTTTCCTTACCAGAGTTTCTTTCCCACCCTGTCGATTACTGGCTGGAGTAAGGCAATGCTCATCGTTCCCCGTCATGTCCGCAGAATCTTGGAGGATGGCAATTCCCCTGCCGAAAACCCGATCCAGCCGTTGCTCGATTTTCGCGATACGGCTGCCTGGGTGTTGCTGGGTGAACCGGGAGCGGGCAAATCAGTCGCCTTCGAAGAGGAAGCATACGCAACCGATGGACGATATATCTCGATCTCCAAGTTCCTGAACGACGCCCCGGATGTTAGCTGGCAAGGAAAAACCCTGTTCCTGGATGGCCTTGATGAAACCCGAGCCAGCGGGGGTGATGTCAGCGTCCTGTTGAAACTCCGTACCCACCTGAGAAAACTCGGCAGCCCGCCATTTCGTATCGCTTGCCGAGCAGCCGACTGGTTTGGCTCGACCGATAGCCAAGCGATCAGTGACGCTTCGGCCGATGGCCACCTTGCAATCATTTTGCTTGAACCGCTCAGTCCCTCTGAAATCACGGATATCCTGTGCCATAACCACGGTATCACCAACCCGGAAGGTTTTGTCAAAAAGGCAGCCGATCACGGCATCGACCGGTTGTTGGAGAATCCCCAGACACTCCTCCTTTTGGCCGAAGCCATTCGGGACAACGAATGGCCAAACACACGCCAAGGAACGTATCAGCTCGCTTGCGAGAAATTGGCTGGGGAAGACTCCAAACCGCATCGTGACAGACTGCGCGCTCAACCAATCTCAACAGACAACCTGCTTGAGGTTGCCGGTCAGCTGTGCGCAGTGCTCCTTATCTCTGACAAAACAGGTTTAGCTCTTGATGTTGATAGCGCTGATCAACACTTTCCTCTCATCGACGTTTTTTCTCCTCCCAATCTGGTAGCGGCACAGCGAGCCGCAGGCCGAAAATTGTTTCGGCCATCTCCTGAAGGCGAAGAGCGCGTCGTTCCGAGCCACCGCAGCATTGCCGAATACCTGGCAGCTCAATGGCTGGCAAAGCAAATCGACCATTGTGGCCTGCCGCTCCGGCGTGTCATGAATCTTTTGCTGGGGCACGGTGATCGAACCGTTGCCGGGCTGCGTGGTCTCTACAGCTGGCTTGCCCTGCATTGCCGGGCCGCACGTTCACGTCTGATCGAAGCCGATCCGCTGACTGTCATCGTCTATGGCGACGTTAAACCGATGTCACCTGCTGATAAGCGATATCTTCTGGCCGGTCTGCACCAAGAAGCCGGGCAAAATCATACATTTCGATGGCAAGTTCCCTCCGTGGCACCCTTCGGTGCGCTGGCCGACCCTGAACTTTCCGAAGATTTCGCCGCCGCCTTGAAGTCCCCTGAACGTGATGAAGTAAGCCAATCCTTTGCCGAGTGTGTGCTGGATATTCTTTATGAAGGCGATCCGATTCCCGAACTCGCGGCAATACTCAAAACCGTCATCCTTGACGATACTCGTAGACAGAGGATAAGACGGGATGCAATGCTAGTCTGGTTGCAACAGCGACCACTTCACGATGAAGCCATTGCCCTTCTCAACTCGATCAACGATGGACGGGCGGCCGATCCGGATGATCAATTGGCTGGACATCTTCTCCAACATCTGTATCCGAAAACCTTAGAACCTGGGGCATTGCTGCGTTATCTGCACGCGCCCAAAGAACAAAATCATATCGGCAGCTACATCAGGTTCTGGGGAAACGAATTGCCGAGAATAGCCCCAGCGTCGCATCTCCCTCTTTTGCTTGACCTGCTAGCTGCACAGCCTGATCTTGCCTTCTCCGATGAAATTACATTCAGGTTCTATTGCCGGCGAATGCTTGGCTCTTTGCTCGCCAGAGGAATTGAAATTCATGGCCAAGACATCACGGATGCACGGCTCTTTACTTGGTTGGGAATAGGTGCCGACAAATATGGAGAAATTCAACGAGACAGAGAACATCTCGAAGTAATTTCCCGATGGTTGGAAAATCACCCGAAACGCTACAAGGCAATACTTGCGCTCTGTTTTGAGCAATGTGAATCCACAGACCACGTAGAATACTGTATTCACACCCACAAACATCGGTTGCATGGGGCGGCGGCACCGGAAGACATCGGGCTGTGGCATCTTGAGCAGGCATCGCAGAATGCCAACGACTCCCTTGCTCAACAGCATATTGTCGAGGCATTTAGAGCGTTTATCCAGCAGCGCGGCAGTACCGGTCTGTTGCTAGAAACAATTGAAGCCTGGGGTGAAGCCCATCCAGAGCGACAACACTGGTTAGAGCCGCTGCTCAATCCTGAAATCTCGGATTGGCAAAAGAAAAATGCAGCCGGAGCCGAAGCTCGTAAGCTGCAACATGCCGAAAATAAGATAACTCGAAGTGTTGCTGTGAACGAACACTTGCCGGCCATCCGTTCCGGCACCGCTCATGCCGGCCGACTCCATGAACTTGCCGGTGTCTGGATGAATCGCCCCAGCGACATTCATGGGAAAACACCATTGGAACGGTTCGACAACTATTGTGAAAATGGTACCGAAGTTCTTGCTGCTGCCGAGGTCGGTTTTTTTCTCTGCCCGGAACGTCACGATCTACCGAGTGTCGCAGAAATCATCGACCTAAATATTAAACAACGCGTACACTTCCTTCGTAATCCATGCTTAATCGGCATGGAGCTACGCTGGCGGCGGGGTGAATCTTGCATCGACGCACTTAGCGACAACACCTTGCGCCGCATGTTTGCCTTCCGCCTTACCTACGACACCAACACCACGCCGGAGTGGTTTACGCATTTCGTCAAGGAACGTCCCGCACTCCTAGCAGAAGTGCTGATTGAGTATGCTCGCACAACTATGAAGACTGGAAGGGATTTTGTCTCTTCTATATCTCCGCTTGCCGACGACCCCAACTACCGAAATGTTGCCCAAACTGCCGTACCATCGTTGTTGGGATGCTTTCCGGTACGTGCCGGATCAGGTCAAATAGCACACCTGGTCTACTTACTGAAAGCAGCCTTGCACAACTCAGTTGAGCAACTCGCGGCAATTATCGAGAAAAAACTTGTTGCAAAAGGGATGGATGTTGCCCAGAAGGTCTATTGGCTGACAACAGCCATGCTGCTCGATCCACCAAAGCATGAACCAGCTCTTTGGCAGTACCTCGACAAGTCCTGGAGCCGCGCCAACCATCTCTGTGCATTTCTCGGTGGGCGCGATGTCGGCTTGAGCAACGATTACCCGCTTTCGGCCCGCACCATCGGCAAACTCATAGAATTACTCACCCCGCACGCGGAACTTGAACAGCGCAGTTCCGGTTTTGTGAATGACTCTATGCGACGCGGTGACACTGTTCGCGCCATGATCACTCGCCTTGGTTCCTTGGCTACTGAAGACGCCGCACAGGAGATAAAACGCCTACTCGCTTTGCCGACTCTCAGTAAGCTGAAACATTCTCTCGATAACGCCCGTCATCAATTAAAGCTCAGACAACGGGAAGCGGCTTTTCATTTTCCGCCGGTGTCGGACGTAGCCCGGATTCTCGCCAATCGAGAACCGACGAGTACAGCTGATCTCACAGCATTGACACTCGACCATCTCGATGACATCGCCCATGAGATTCGCCACGACAACGATGACGGAGTTCGGACCTTTTGGAACATAGAGAACAAGAAGCCGACCGGAAAGCGGGAGGAAAATCTATGCCGCGACAACTTGCTCACCCGGCTACGTATGCATCTCACATCGTTTGCTATCGATTGCCAACCTGAGGGGGATTACGCTAACGATAAACGGGCCGACATCCGTTTATCCTACCGCAATGAATTTGAATTGCCGATTGAAATCAAACGTGACGACAACCGTTATCTCTGGACTGCCCTGCGTAGCCAACTGATCGAGCAATACACGATTTCCCCCAAAGCTGCCGACCACGGTGTCTACCTTATTCTTTGGTTTGGCAATAACGACCTGCCGGCCGTCAAGGATGGAGGGAAAAAGCCGACCTCCCCGGAAACGTTGCAAACTCGCCTTGAGGCTCAACTCGATCCAGAAGAACGAAAGCGCATCTTTGTCCGGGTACTGGACGTAAGCTGGGGGTGATGTCGAGTAGACCGATTTTGGGAAGATTCCTAACAGATCATCCTTCCAGCCAAAAGCCTCTTGTCTCTTCACTCTTCAAAGAGACTGGGAGAGATTGTTTTGATATGTTCGAGAATTCTCCGGGGACCCGCCGGAAAGGCATACTGATCAAGTTCAGCCGGGACTATCCAGCGAAAATCGACGGCAGAGCGAAGAACAGGCTGACTATTTTTGTCGATCAGTTCGCAAAGAAAAGAGTGAAGGACGATCTTGTAACGGGTGTAATGATGGACCACCTCCGTCACCGGCATGATGAGCCGTACCGCAAGACCAGCTTCAACCAGGATATGCCGGACGACTTCCGTTTCCGGCGCCCCACCCTGCAATTCGCCTCCGGGGAATTCCCACAATCCACCCCAGACAGCCTCCGGCGGCCGCTGCTGAATAAATATCCGACCCCCGCAGCGGATGATCCCCGCCACTTTTTCCACCGTTATAATCTTTTTTGCCGGACCGACCACCGGTCTTTCGGCAATTGTTCCGGCCTGCCGCGCTCTGCAGAAAGAAGCAACGGGACAGAACTCGCAACGGGGATTTTTCGGCAGGCATACCAGTCCGCCAAGATCCATCAAGGCCTGATTGTAAAGCCTCGCACGACCGGAAGGTAAAAGGTCCTGGGCCATAACCGCAATGCTCTTCTGGGTCAGGCTCTCCTGCACCGGTAGGCCAATATCAAAAAGCCGGGCGTATACCCGAGTCACATTGGCATCGACCACCGCCACATCCTGGTTGCCGGCGACACTGGCAATCGCCGCCGCCGTATAGGGACCGATCCCCGGCAGGGTCAAGAGTTGCTGGTAATCGCAGGGAACCTGACCGTTAAACTGGTCGACGATGACCTTCGCCGCCTTATGCAGGTTTCTCGCCCTGGCGTAATAGCCAAGGCCCTCCCAATATTTGAGAATCTCCTGCTGGTCCGCCACGGCCACCGCCCGGACGAACGGAAAGCGTGCTATCCAACGCTGAAAATAGACCACCCCCCGATCCATCTGGGTCTGCTGCAGCATGATCTCGGAAATCCATACGTGATAGGGATCGTAGGTATGCCGCCACGGCAGATCGCGGGCAGTGCGGCGAAACCAGAGAAGAAGAGGCTCGATCAAGGGGTTGTTGTCGGCAACCGGCGAAAATGTCTGCATCACCGGTTACATCCCAAGGCCGAAATACCTGCCAAGGGCCACCAAGCCCATGCCGACAACGACTGTGGCAAAAAGGCTTTTCGATTTCCAAGCAACAGGAAAGGCGACCAGGGCGGCCCAGAAAAAAAGGTTGTCGATTCCCAGCTCAATGCTATCTTCCCGGAGCAGAAGCGATGGCGCCAGCATGGCAGCCAGCACCGCCGGCGGCACCAGACGCAACCAAGCGACAATGATCGGCTGCAGGTTGCGGCCACTGAGAAAAAGCGTCGGCAACAGGCGCGGCAGATAGGTGACCACCGCCATTCCGGCAATAGTCCAGAAAATCAGCGCTTGGTCCAATGTTCCACCCCAAGACCGAGAGTCGCCCCGGCAACGGTTGCGGCAATTATATGAAACTGATGCCACCCGGCTAAATATAACAATGTGGCGATGCCCCCGGAGATAATCGCCGTAACCACCCGCACGCGGTTTTCGCACTGCCCAACCAGAAGGGCTATAAACATCGCCGCCAGGGCATAGTCGAGCCCCATCGGTTTGATATCACTGATCAGCCCGGAGGCGACGATACCCAAAATCGTCCCCAACACCCAGGAGGCCTGGGCGGTGACATTGAGGGACAAGGCCTCCAAACGGCAGTCACCGAGCCGACTTGCCGCCGTTGAGTGCAGGGCGAAGGTTTCATCGGTCAGCTCAAAGGAAAAAAAGGCCAGATGACGTTTTTTCCAACCGGCGAGATAGGGGCTGAGCGAAGCTGCCATGAGCATATGCCGCAGATTAACGACAAAGGTAGTGAGGATGACCGCAGCCGGTCCGGTTCCGGCGGCAAAGAGACCAACGGCAATAAACTGCGCCGACCCGGCAAAAACAATGAGCGACATCAAAAGGGTATTGGTCTGCGATAGCCCGCCTTTGCCGGCCAGCACCCCATAGGCAAAACCGATGGGGACGTAGCCAAGAACGATGGGCAAGGCCCTTTTCATGCCAATAGCAATAGCCGCCAAGGCCTGCTTTTGAGAATTTTCCATATAACGCGGAGCCTAAAAAATTACATCCGCTTGAATAACCCGAGGCAGCGCTCGCGGCTCATCAGTTTCTGCCAATCCGGCCCCAGACAATTTTCCCAAAGGGGGACAAGATTGAGAGCCGTCGTCACCATCAACTGCATGGCTTCATCGCTTAGACCGGTCGTCAGATTACGCGGCAAGGTAATCCGGTGTTTTTCCATCATCATGCGGAATTCCCGCACCCCTTGCGGGTAGATTTCTTCGAGATAATCAAAGGCGATGCAGCAGCCGATCCCGTGATGAATACCAAGTACATAGGAAAGGCCGTAAGAAAGGGCGTGGCAGGCACCGACCTGGGAATAAGCAATGGACATGCCGCCGAAATAGGAGGCCATCATCAACTTGTCATCCTTATCCGGATGTTCCTCAAGAAAAACCTGGCGGCAGAGCTCCAGCGACTTTTCACCGTAGGCCTTGCTGAATTCATTGATAAAGGTGCCCTGCAGGGATTCGATATCGTGGATATAACAGTCCATTCCGGTATAAAACCACTGGTCGGTCGGCACCCCGGCAAGCAACTCGGGATCAAGGACAATCTGGTGGAACAGGGTATAATCGGAATTAATTCCGAGCTTTTTCACCGGGCCGGTAAGAATGGCGGTGCGGGAAATTTCCGCCCCGGTCCCGGCCAAAGTCGGTACGGCGACATGATAGACGGAGGGATTTTTGATCAGATCCCAGCCCTGGTAGTCGGCCGATGAGCCAGGGTTGTTGAGCATCAGGGAAATGGCCTTGGCGATGTCCATGGCGCTGCCGCCGCCGATCCCGACAATGCCATCCGGGACTACCGGGCTGTACTCGCGGATTTTTTGCACCAGGCTATCGATATAGCTGGTTTTCGGTTCGTCGTCGACATTCACCGGCAGCAACAGATCCTTGCCCTGCATGGGTAAACGGTCCTGCAAAGGCTTACCGATGAACACGTCATCAAGGACAAAGACAAAATAGGAATGGGCGTTGATCCGCCTTTCACCGATAACATCGCCAAGCTGGTTAAAAGATCCCCTACCGAATATTATTTTCGGGACAATACTAAAATTTTTAAACATGGTTCTACCATTCCTGGATAAAATATTAATAAACGCCACGTAACCGACAGTGTCTCATTGTCCTGTTCCCGTAACAAAATTTCCGGCAAAACTCAAGGGAGATTTCCAATCATTATCACCCGGGCTCGCCGCACTTGCCGCCCTGGTCTTTTTGTGCTGGCCTTATTGATAATAGACGTTAATATTGATCTGAAAGATAAAAAGCGTCGCAGGACAGCAGTTTTAACACCTCAATACCTTTTATACCGCGGAGCAAAAATGTCGGTAATTACCGAAGATAGTGTATTCACTTCCCTGCAGCAGCATGGACCGCTGGCGGTGGAAGATACAATTGACCTCTCCCAGCCTTTTTCAAAGAAAACCAGGAGGTGGGTCAAAAACCTCAGCGAACAGCGCATCAATAGCACCAAGTATCGGGCCTTACGCAGCCAGGTTTTTGAGTTCTTGGGGATCAACAGCTTCGTCCAGCTTTCCGAACTGCTGCAAAACTCCCGGCATCAGGAAGAACGCAGCCAGCGCGCCTGTGCCCTCCTTGGCAACATGTTCGGTCTGAACGGCACCGCCCGGGAAATCGAGGCCAGGGTCCACGAATATGCCCGCACCGCCGACGCAGTGGTCAATTCCCTCAGCGGCAAGATGCTTAAGCCCTATGCCTCTTCCATTGCCACCACCAATGAAATCGAAGTGGCCAATGATCCGGTGACCCTGCTCCTTATTATGTTCAACAACCGCTATCATAAAAAAGCCCGCTTCGAGGCACGGCGCAAGCTGGTGCTGATGAATCTTGCCGGCAGCATCGACCAACGCGAGAGGGAGACGGAGATAGAACAAAAATTTTCCAACTTCCTGCACTTCCTCAACGACTATGTATGGAGCACCAACCTGAAAATCGGCGAACATGACATTGTCTACCTGCACTCGCAGCACACCGAGGAAGATTTTCGCTGCACCGAGGTGCAGACACTCAGCGCCGGGCAGGCCATGGAGGCACAGGTTGTCAAGGGCAACAAGCTCACCTTGCTGAAACGGCGGCGTTTCACCGCCGGGAATCGGGATATCCCCATCTACGTCTCGATCCGCAAGAAACCTCCTGAGGCCAAAGTACTGAAACTCTTACGCAAGAATGAAAAGAACCCGGCCGTGGCGGTCGACGACGAGCTTGGCCTGATGGCCGTGCTCGACTCGGTGGCCGACGTCAAGACCTTTCAGAACCATCTGACCCGCAGTGCCTCCAAGGCCGATAGCTTCATGGTGCTGGAAGACATCTCCGACACCCTCACCGGCAGCAGCCTGTACAAGGCCACCGCCACCGGTTCCAGCCCGAAGACCGAGATGCTCAAATTCTTTGCCCGCTTGGGCGGGATGCGGGTGGAATTTATTATCCATACCAACCGTTCTTGGCTCAACTACATGTACCAAAAGGATGTCGCCCACGACGAATACGAGATTAAACGCATCTTTGATTCGGGGGTCATGGAGCTGCTGTTCCCCAAGGATATCTTCCAGCTCAACCACGATATGATCCGCGGCGATATGATCCGCAGATCGCGGCGACGGATCGAGGAATAATGGCAAAAAAGAGGCCACCCGGATCTTTCAGGTTGCCGGCAAAGAACACAAGCTAGCCGGCTGCCCCTTGATAGGCACGGTAAGCATCCGCCAAGCCCTCACCGAGACTGAGCGATGGTCGCCACCCCAAACTGTTTATCCGCCCGGTATGCAGGAGCTTCCGCGGGGTGCCGTCCGGCTGATCGCTGTTGTAAACGGTCGCACCTCTAAAGCCGACCATATCGGCAATGAGCGCTGCCACATCGCGGATGGTTATATCCTCACCCGTGCCGACATTGACAAAGGACGGATGCGGCTCCTGAAAATCTTCCTGCCCCAGCTGCATGATATGGATGCAGGCGGCGGCCGTGTCGTCCACATGGAGAAACTCCCGCCTGGGGGAACCGGTCCCCCAAAGCACCACCTTCGGTGCATGGCTGGTGTCCAGCCTGTCCTTGTCCGACTGGTAACCGATAGCCCGACAGATATCCGGTGGAATGGCGCCATAGCGTTTTTCATCGGTACGAATCGCCGCCATGTCCCCCGCCATCGCCAATTTCGCCAAATGATATTTACGTATCATCGCTGGGATAACGTGGCTGTTCTCAAGATGATAATTATCACCCGGCCCGAAGAGATTGGTCGGCATGATCGAACGGTAGCGGGTGCCATACTGGCGATTATAGGCCTCGCACATCTTGATGCCGGCAATTTTCGCCACCGCATAGGACTCGTTGGTCGCCTCAAGAATACCGGTGAGCAGCTGCTTTTCATCCATGGGCTGCACTGCAAATTTCGGATAAATGCAGGAGCTGCCGAGAAAGAGCAGGTCCCGCACTCCGGCCCGATACGCCTCGTGGATGACATTGGCCTCTATCATCATATTGACATAGATGAACTCCGCCGGATACGTATTATTGGCGTGGATGCCGCCGACCTTAGCGGCAGCCAGCACCACCCGATCAATCCTTCCACCCGCAAAAAAATCACGAACCGCAGCTTGGTTGGTAAGGTCCAATTGGGTATGGAGCCGGGTAATAATATTTTTGCAGCCCATCTTCTGCAACTGCCGAACAATAGCTGCGCCGACCATACCGCGATGTCCGGCAACGAAGATGCACTCGTCGTGACTAAGGGGGCATGGGTTAGGGGTCATTTTGCTTGCTTTCCTACTCATGGTGATTCAGCACGGTAAATCCTTCACTCTTGCAAAGCTCATCGCGCCTGGCACCTTCCAGGTCGAAGCGCATCATCTCGGCAACCAGTTCGAGAAAGGTAGTTTTCGGCACCCAGCCGAGCTTCTCGCGGGCCTTAGTGGGATCACCCAGCAGGGTTTCCACCTCGGTCGGACGGAAATAACGGGGATCAACCCGGACGATGGTGTCACCAACCTTCATGCCGTTTTGGTTTGCTCCCGGCGGTAGGCTCGCGACAATACCGACCTCATTGGTGCCCGCACCTTGCCACCGCAGGGTTACCGCCAACTCCGCCGCTGCGGCATTGACAAAGTCGCGCACCGAATGTTGCACTCCGGTGGCAATGACATAGTCATCCGGCTTTTCCTCCTGCAACATCAGCCACTGCATCTGCACATAGTCGCGGGCATGGCCCCAGTCACGCTTGGCATCAAGGTTACCGAGATACAGACAATCCTGCAGACCAAGGAAGATGCGTGCCAGAGCCCTGGTGATTTTCCTGGTAACAAAGGTCTCGCCGCGAAGCGGTGACTCGTGGTTAAAAAGTATGCCGTTGCAGGCAAAGATGCCATAGGCCTCACGGTAGTTGACGACAATCCAGTAGGCATACATCTTGGCCACCGCATAGGGCGAGCGGGGATAGAAAGGTGTCTTCTCGGTCTGCGGGATTTCCTGCACCTTGCCGTACAACTCTGAGGTCGAGGCTTGGTAAAAACGAGTCTTTTCGGTCAGCCCGAGGATGCGTATGGCTTCGAGGACCCGGAGCGTACCCAGGGCATCGGAGTTGGCGGTATATTCCGGTTCCTCAAAAGAAACCGCAACATGCGACTGGGCCGCCAGGTTGTAGATCTCATCCGGCCGCACCTTGCCGATAATGTGGATGAGGCTCGAAGAGTCGGTCAGATCGCCATGATGCAGTATGAACTTGCGATTGCCGACATGGGGATCCTGATACAGGTGATCGATCCGGTCGGTATTGAACAACGAGGCGCGCCGCTTGATGCCGTGCACCTCATAGCCTTTATTCAGCAGAAACTCTGCCAGATATGCCCCATCCTGCCCGGTAACCCCGGTAATTAATGCCTTTTTCATCCGCGTTTCTCTTAGGTGTTCTGGCTTTACTTTAGTACCTTAGAAATTCTTTTCTTGTTTTGTAAGAAAAAATTTAGTGAAGGTACGTATCCCGTTAATCGGGATTAGCCATTTATTTGTATCGAACGTCCCCTTCCGATACCGTAATAGGCCAGGCCCATCGCCTCGACACGAGCAGGATCGTAAAGGTTTCGACCATCAAAAATAACCTTGTCCCGCAACTCAGCCCGCAGAACCTTGAAGTCTGGAACCCGAAAACTCTTCCACTCGGTGACGATGACCAATGCATCGGCACCGCGCAGGGCCGACTCCTTGGTGCCCATTAAGGTAAAATCATCGCGACTGCCGTACAGACGCTGGGCCTCCTCCATAGCCTCCGGGTCATATGCCTGAACCCTCGCACCGGCTTTCCACAGTGCCTCGATAAGCACCCGGCTTGAAGCCTCACGCATATCATCGGTGTTGGGTTTGAAGGACAAGCCCCAAACGGCAAAGGTCTTGTCGGCAATGCCATCCGGATAAAAGGCACAGACGTGCTGGTACAATTTTTCTTTCTGCCGGTAATTGACGCTCTCAACCGCTCTGAGAATCTGCGCTTCATAGCCGATCTCCCGCGCCGACCGTTCAAGGGCCTGGACATCCTTCGGAAAACAGGAGCCGCCATAGCCGCAACCGGGATAGATGAATTGGTAGCCGATCCGCGAGTCGGAACCGATGCCCCGCCGCACCTGTTCAATATCCACACCCAATCGCTCGGCCAGGTTGGACATCTCATTCATGAAAGAAATCTTGGTGGCCAGGAGGCAATTCGCCGCATATTTGGTGAACTCGGCGCTGCGCACATCCATGAGCATGATTTTATCGTGGTTGCGACTGAAGGGTTCGTAGAGCTCGCGCATCTTCTCTTCAACCTCATCACAGTCGGTACCGATGATGATCCGTTCCGGTCGCATGCAGTCGTCGAGAGCCGAGCCTTCCTTTAAAAATTCCGGATTTGAGGCCACATGCAGGGACAACTCAAGGTTTCGCTCCTGGAGTACAGCCATCATATGCGCCCGCACCTTGTCGGCGGTACCCACCGGCACCGTTGACTTATCGATGATGATTTTGCCTTCATCCATAAGCTCGGCAATGGCACCGGCCACCGCCAGGACGTACTGCAGATCGGCGCTGCCGTCGTCGTCCGGCGGGGTTCCGACGGCGATGAAGAGGAGCTCGGCGTGCTGCACACCCTTTTGCGCATCGACCGTAAACTCCAACCGCTTTTTCTCATAATTGGTCCGCACCAGCTCGGCAAGGCCGGGTTCGAAAATGGGAATAATGCCGTTTTTCAACCCTTCGATTTTCTTTGCATCCACATCCACACAACAAACATTATGACCGACATCGGCCAACACCGCCGCCTGCACGAGTCCGACATATCCGACCCCAAACACCGTTACATTCATGACATCCTCAAAATAGGAAATTTACCAAGACTTGATAACTCAAGAAAACAGTCAGCATAATAGCCACATGTCCGCAGCTAATCAACCCTGATAGCTATTTTAAATGCAAGGTGTTATTGTCGAAAGCCTGCTCAACGGTTAAGATTCTTTATATCAGCACTCGGATGATCAGCATGAACTCTCCACAACCCACTCTCATACGGCCCACTCGACCACCGGCAAAGCGTGTGTGGCTCCTCCCAGTGCTCCTTTTTTTGGTCATCTGTAGCGACCAGATGACCAAGTTTGTGGCCAGAAGCGTTCTCATTACTGCAAGGGAAATACCTTTTTTAAAAGGTTTGGTTACATTTTCACTGGTAGAAAATCATGGCGGCTTCCTGGGGATCGTCAGCAGCCTGCCGGTCGGACTTCGCTTCTTTTTTCTCAATATCTGTGTTGCCTTACTGCTTTTCGGATGTCTGACCTACTTGTTGCGGTTCTCGGGACAAAACCCGCGCACCTGGATGCCTTTAGCGCTCATTACCGGTGGCGGTCTCAGCAACCTCCTGGACCGACTGATCGGCAACGGCGGTGTAACAGATTTCATAATCGTCGGTTTAGGTGATCTGCAAACCGGCATCTTTAATCTGGCCGATGTTTTCATCCTTCTTGGTTCCTTTTATCTCGGTTTCCAACTTTTCCGGCACCCTGGCGATACAAGCAGATAAATGGCCCGGACCTTAGGACCTTATAACCTGCGGCACACACAAAAGAGACAAAGGAAGCAGTCGTCGTTGCTTGTCGATCTCATTATTTTTCGAGAG
This sequence comes from Desulfobulbales bacterium, assembly GCA_038211245.1. GTDB lineage: Bacteria > Desulfobacterota > Desulfobulbia > Desulfobulbales > Desulfocapsaceae > Desulforhopalus_A. The sequence continues at coordinate 22,852 of JBBQVT010000009.1, forward strand.
CATTTCTCAACAGTTTCAGGTAAAAATAGAGGTTTCCGATTTTTAATTCGGTCTTCAGGAAGATCTCAAACAGCACAAATCGACAATTTCAGTCACGGAGTCTCCAATGCTAAAAGTAGGATTTATTGGTTGGCGAGGAATGGTAGGTTCGGTTCTTATGGAACGGATGGTTACCGAGAACGATTTTCAGGGCTTTTCCCCGGTGTTCTTTACAACCTCACAAGCAGGCCTTGCGGGTCCTTCGATCGGTGGCGGCCAACCTCTCGAAGATGCCATGAATATCGAGCGGCTGAGGGAAATGGACATCATCGTTTCCTGTCAGGGCGGCAGCTATACCACCAGTGTTTATGAGACCCTTCGCAGCCGATGGAACGGCTACTGGATCGATGCGGCTTCGACGCTGAGAATGCAAGATGATGCGATCATCATCCTTGATCCGGTGAATCGAGCAGTTATCGAGCAGGGGCTGAAAAGCGGCATAAAAAACTATATCGGCGGCAATTGCACCGTTTCACTGATGCTAATGGGCCTCGGCGGGCTCTTTGCCGCCGATCTGGTGGAATGGATCAGCTCCATGACCTACCAGGCGGCAAGCGGAGCCGGGGCCAAGAATATGCGCGAATTGATCAGCCAGATGGGTGAACTCGCCGGAGAAGTCGGTGATCTTCTCGCTGACTCGTCCTCAGCCATCCTTGATATCGACCAAAAAGTCACCGCCAAACTCAACGACGGCTCGCTTACCACGAAAGCCTGGGGTGTGCCGCTGGCCGCAAGTCTCATCCCGTGGATCGATGTGCCTGTTGAAGGCGGGCAATCCAAAGAGGAGTGGAAAGGCATAGCTGAAACCAATAAAATTCTCGGCAAAAGTGCCGCCGCGACTATCCCGATCGATGGCCTCTGCATACGGGTCGGAGCCATGCGTTGCCACTCCCAGGCCCTTACCATCAAACTGAAAAAGGATATCAGTATTGAGGAGATTGAAAAAATCATCGCCGCGCACAACCCTTGGGTCAAGGTAATCCCCAATGACCGCCAGATAAGCTCGCGTGAACTGACGCCGGTCAAGGTGAGCGGGACCCTGACCGTACCCGTTGGTCGACTCCATAAGATGAATCTCGGCCCGCAATACCTGGCCGCCTTCACAGTTGGTGACCAACTGCTCTGGGGTGCTGCCGAACCACTGCGGAGAATGCTGAAAATCACCCTCGGTCATCTGGGCTGAACGTTTGGGAGAACCATCGTTCTTGCAAATCTCGTAATAAACAACAACGGGCCGTTTTCAGTTAAAAAACGGCCCGCCTTTGAGGACTTCGATCTATTAATTCCCTGGTGGAATCGAATCAGGGTCGCTGACAGTATCTTGACCCATGTTGCTGCCGCTCTTGCCGGGGGAGGCAAAGGCCTTGTCAAGTCCATCGATTTTCGACAGGGAGGATACATCCTGATCTGCCAGTACCAAGAGTTTTGGATCTATGGCCATCATCTCCTGTTCAACCCGCTCAAGGTTACCCACTACCTTCGATTTAATATCCACTTCCGGATATTTCACCAAGATGCTTTTTAACAATTTATGGGTTTCAATCAACAGCTTCTTCCGACTCTCTATATCCGTGGTCTTGGTGAACCTGGTGAACAGGTTGGCGGCCTTTTTCCGATCGGCTTTTGCCGCCTCAACCGACATCTCCTTAATCTTTTCCTGTGCCTTGACTCTATATTCGGTTGCCAAAAGTTGGGTGAAAACGGCGATTGCTTCGTCGAATTTTTCCGCTTTCGCCAACAGCATTCCGCTATTCCACTTTTTTTGCAGCTCTTGAATAACTGCCATTTGCTGCGTTTCCTTCTCAACCGCATCGGTGACGGACAACTCTTCGTTCTTGCCTTTAAGAGCGAGTTGCTTGTCCGGACCAATCATGTCGGGCGCCAGAGTTTTGAGAAGATCCTGTGCTTCTTGAAATTTCTTCTCAGATCGAAGCTTTTCGACTTGGCCCATAAACCCGTCAAACCACTTGTCGGCAGCGGCTTTCACCTTTGCTTTGATAACCTCAATATTTGATGCTACCGGCGAATAAGGGTACTTGCTGAGGAAATTCTCTGCCTGCCAAAGCAACTTGTACCCTCCCTGCTCCGCGACATACCCTAGATACTCGCGGAGGATTGCAGAATATTCCTTCAGCTCCGGGCCACCTTCCGTAGAACGATCGAGTAACGATAATTGCAGTTTGGACCATTCCTCCAGACGACCAATATTTTGATAATCCTCGGAAATTTTTTTATACTGCACTGCCGCGGCCTTGTAATTACCGGAGGCCGTGTGCAGATCGGCAAGAATTTTTCTGAGAGACACGATGTCCGTGGCCTGCACATCCGAGGACGACATCTGATCGACAACCTGCTGATAAATCTCCGCCGCCTTTTCTTCCTTGTGAAGATACATCAAGGCGTTGCCATAGTTGATTTTGGTACGGAGATGAACTCGATCAATTTGACCGCTCGGGATCTTCTGCCAAACCTGGACAACAGCCTGGTGTTCCCGACTATCGGCATGCCTGTCAATCAGTGTCTCGATCTGCGTCAGGTCGGCTGACTCCTCGCGCTGATTCCACCCGGCGCTCTGACCGGTAGAGTCGGTCAACAAGCGTCCACAGGAGCTTTCCATAAAAGATATATCATTTTTCTCAAGCTCTATCACAGCGGCATTGCTGATTCTTTCAGCAGTAGCCACCTTCTGAGTCTGCAACAATTTGCTGCGCAGATCGGTGTAGCTATTCAGAACAGTCTGCAATTTGCGAAAACAGCGAACCATCTCCGCAGCCTCATCATCCTTGACTTGTCTCTTCACCGACTGGCTGTCCAACTCTTTCCAACGTTCGAGTTTCCGCCCATACTCAAAGATACGGTCATTGATAAAAACCATGGAGGGCAGGTTGTCCTGGATATTTTCCTCAATTATTTCAGGTTGTTCACCTTCCATCGGCTCCATGGTCATTATTGGTGGGCTCTGCCCAGCCACCTTGGTGTCAGAAGTTGGAACCGTTGGTATTTTTTTCGAGGCTGGAGGAGTAGCTTGTACTTGAGTTTTTTTGGGCATTGCGCAAGCCCCAAGACTTACTGCACAAAACAGAACAAACGCATATCGGGTAAATTTTTTCATAGTAGCTATCACTTTATATTCAAATTGTATTGATTGAAGGAAGATATTCTCTTTTCGAGCATTACTTGCCACTCTCGGCGACCGTTTGCCAAAATGGCTGATAATTTCTCTCTCCCACAAACCGTCCTACTTCAGATTTTGTGCCAAACGTCAAAATAGCCTGTTGATTGCGGGCAGCCGGGCCTACCAATTGCATCGGTTCAATCACCAGGCCACCCTGATTTGGCGATGTTCCAACATTCACCTGACCCAGTTCCTTACGTTTTATCATCAGGCCATTAAACGAAAGATCTACCGGGTCAAGTCTTGCGGCGTAATCCTGTTCGCGCAGTAAAACATTGGCAATCTCGCTCCATGTCGGTAAAGCCCCGGCAGCACCGCTGATGCGGTTGGCTTTGCGGCGCATCGGCTGATTGTTGTCAAAGCCGACATACACCCCGACGGCGTAGCCATCCTCAAGAATCAGAGAATCCCCACCCTCGGCAATGCCGGGCACATATCCGAAAAATGAAGCATTGGTGTAATTATTCGCCGTTCCGGTTTTTCCGAGCAGCGGCATGGGAAGATTCAACTTCGCAATTTCCGCTCCCATTCCCGGGCCACCCCCGCGGATTCTGACTTTTTCATTGGCGGTCTTACCGGTGCCGAATTTTACAACATTCTCGAGAATTCCGCCAATCGCCAAAGCAGTTTTTTTATCGACAACCTTTTTGGTTATCGGGGTTGTTTGGTAAAGGACCGTGCCTTCCTCTGATTCAATGCGATCGAGTATCGCCAACGAATCGTTACTCTCATCCTGTTCAACATCACCAAAGGTCGTCACCTCGCCGGTTACAAGTCCTTCGTACATTCGCGTTGCTTCCAGCAGGGTGACGACATTGGAACCCAAAGGAAAGGAGAGAACAGGCTCGAGGCCACCCTTTATTCCCAGTTGGCCCGCCAACTGAATAAGATAATGGAGGCCTACGGTAATACGAAAATCCTCAAGCTGCGAAAGAACTTGAAAACTGTAAGGAAGACCGTTGCCGAGTTTCTGATATTCCTCATCAACCTGCTCCTCTATTTTGTCAAAGGTGCCGACATTCAGCCCATCTTTTAAGAGTATTTTCTGCCAAAAAAAAGCGGTTTCAACACTGCTTAGGCCCTGCAAATGTGAGCGAAGTCGCGCCCCGTCCATGGGTGTCAGCTGCCCCGTAACTTCCTCGGGTCGTAGAAAGGAAAATGTCCCACTCAGTCGATTCAAATACAAGCCTGCCGACGCTGATTTTAATACGAGGTTGTCTTCTCCCCTATCTGCATATTTTTCAGACATCAACTTGAATGCGGCAAGTTCATCCCGCAAGGATCTGATCAAGACGTAGCGGCTGGCAAGCACTTTTTTGCGTACGGCAATTTCTTCACTATCAGTCTTGGCCGTGGCATCGTCCTTTTGCCTCATTCCATCTTCGACTTCCTCGGTATATCGGTCAAAATTGAGCCCGAAAGGCAGATCCTTGATAATTCCGTACTCAGTCTCCAACCCATCGAAAATGAAATCAGTTTCGATATTTTCGATAGCTGTCCGATACGCCGCTGCCCGTAGTACCTCACGGTTCACCAATATTCCATAGCGGTCTCGAATTCTTGTACTGTAGGCTCGATAGGGTTCTTCCTTTCCGTCAATGACCTTCGGCGCCAACCCGAGGTTTTCAGCTACTTCGCGAAATTGCAGAGGCGTGAGGTGATCGCAGAGGTGCGCAAGAAGCCATACCGTGGCCACATTTTCCGAATGAACTCCAGCCCAGTCCATGGAAACCCAATCGAAGGGGCTTTTATGATCCGGTCGAGGAAAATAAGGCCGACCGTTCAAAACGAAAATATTCCGACTATTCATCAGCATATCGGCGCTGTTCCAACCAAGTTGCAGGGCTGCCGTAAACACCAGCGTTTTAAAAGCCGAACCCATCGTTCTCCGGGCTTGAATCGCACGATTGAAAAACCGATTTTCGGTTCCGCCGGCCATGCCGCGAATGGTGCCCTCTTTTAAGACAAGGGCTCCCCCTTGCACTTGGGGATACTTCTCCAAGAAAAAGAGGGGTGTCTGGCCGCTCGGGACGGCCCGAACACTGATCCAGGCCCTGTCTCCCTTTTGCAATTGCTCGACCAATTGCTCCTGATCACCGGCTGCCGTCTCACTCCACAGATTTTTTTGCCACTTTACCCGGGCCTTTACCAATTCGGACAAACCCGATGCATCAATTACGCCCCTGCCGAGCTTCTTGTCAAGCTCGACGCCTATGCGGATATCCTTGCCTTTGCCGCTTATCTCGGTGATGGTACCAAAAAGGAATTCTCCCTCGTCAACCAATGAATCTCCACTGTAATCGAGGCCTTTAAGTTCTTCCTGAACTTCCTTCCTGTCGTAGCCCCGCAGTCGAACATCGAGGCGGGATAGTTCCCCGCGGAGGATGGATAACGTCTTATCCTGAAGCTCGCGATCAATAGTGGTAATAATCCTCACCCCCGAGGTGGCAATGTTGGAGACGTCATTTTTCTCCAGAGCAGCCAATACCTCCGTTGAAGATACCGCATCCCGAACCATTTCCATTGCATAGTCGAGCGCATAGCCAACCTTGCCTTGATTGAAGCGGATATCTTCAACAACACTTTCTTGATATTCGGTCGCATTGATCATGCCCAAATCACGCATTTTCCCGAGCACATATTCAAGCCGGGCTTTTGCCCTCGACTTGGCAAGATCAGCGCCTTGGTCGGACTTTTTAATGAATGGATTATAATAATTAGGTCTCTTCACACTGCCGGCAATGAAGGCACATTCGATCATTGTCAATTCTTCCGGTTTTTTATCAAAATAGTACCTGGCAGCGACGCCGAGACCGAGGCCATTACCGCTTACATAAAATTGATTAGCGTAAAATTCGAAAATCTTTTCTTTAGGATAGTGATATTCCAATCTCAAGGCAAAAAGGAGCTCTTTGAGTTTCGCCTGCAGGGATCTGTCGGTTCTTTTAAAGAGGTTTTTAACAGTCTGCTGGGTCAGGGTACTGCCGCCCTGCACAATCTTGCCGGCCTGAATATTGCGAAGCATTGCTCTGGCGATACCAAGGGGATCAAAGCCTATGTGGGAAAAAAACCTTTCATCTTCGGAAGCAACCAGGGCATTGACAAAATTTTTGGGAATCTCTTCATAGGTAACATACTGACGATGGGCGGTGTCAAAGAATACTCCGAGTTTTGTCGTACCATCGTTGTAATATACCTGGCTTTCTTTTCCGAGAATGCGGCGAATATTATCCTGTCGGATCTCCTCACCCGGTTCGACGGCAACGAGCCAATATACCCACCCTAGCAAAGCCCCAGCAGCTATGACGCTCAAGGCAATTGCCATAAAAAGTAGGTTTTTCAACATATTTCTTTCTTATATGGTTGTGACGGAAAGATGCACAAAGGGGAGAAAAAACACCCTCAACGGAGAGTTGGGCGTATAATCCTTGCAATTAACGGAAAGTTCGGTTTTATATAACGTCAATTGTCGGTATCGTTCTGACTGTTACGAATGTACAAGGTAATCAGAGATATCTCAACAGACTAATTGTCAAATCAACGGCTTTTTCCAAGCTCTTTCAACTGTGGACAACAACCGGATTGGCGAATGACACAAACACCCTATACGATTGTTAAGACCCTTGTTCTTCTGACTCTTTTCTTGTTCCTTTCCGGCTGTGCCGACAAAAGCAATTATGGGACAATTGCCAAAGGCGGGCCCCAGGAAGTTGCTAAAAACAACGCTTTGAACGAGTCGGACCAAGAACTTCAGAACACCGAACCGGAAATGTGCTCGGATCAAGAGTTGAACGCGCTCGGCCAGACCGGTATGTGGAATGAAACGTATCCACCCATGAGTTTTGATCCAACCGAGAATGTATCCTTTGATTTCCCGGTCGTTTTGAACAAACAGGTGGAAATGTATCTGCATTTTTTCCAGAATGGCTTTAGAGAACAATTTGCCCATTGGTTGCAGAGGGCCGCTGCCTATATGCCGATGATGGAGGCGTCTCTCGCTGAGGCCGGCTTGCCGCGAGATTTAGTGTATTTGGCAATGATAGAAAGCGGATATAATCCGCTGGCCTGTTCGCGATCAATGGCTGTGGGCCTCTGGCAATTTATGGAGGGCACCGGACTCCAGTACAATCTGGAAATCGACAAGTATATTGATGAACGTCGCGATCCTGAAAAATCGACGCAGGCCGCTGCGGCCTTTCTTGCCGATCTTTATAAAGAATTCGGTGACTGGCATCTCGCCGTCGCCGCTTACAATGGCGGCCCCGGCAAAATCCGCAACGGTCTCAGCAAATATAATGTCAACAATTTTTGGGAGTTAGCCAACAAAGATTATTTGGCATTAGAAACCAAACGTTACGTACCGAAACTCATCGCCGCCCTTATTATTGCCAAACAACCTGAAAAATTCGGATTTTCACAGCTTGCCTACCATGCCCCGCAACGCTATGATGTCATCACCGTCAGTCCGGGAACAGGTCTTGAAGCAGTGGCTCTGATCACCAACAGCAGTCCTGAAAAAATCAAGCAACTCAACCACGAACTGCGACAAAACAAAACACCACCTAACGTTACCGGCTATGAAGTGAAAATTCCCTACGCCACCGCTGCTCAGGCAATGAAGAACTTGCCTCGTTTGCATTCCACAGTCACTACCAGTTTCAAGACCCACAAAATTGGCAAAAAGGATACTCTCACTTCGGTCTGTGCCCTATATGACGTAAATAAAACCACTCTTCTGAAGGCAAACAATCTGCAAAGCGGCAAGCTGGGTTTTGGTCAAAACCTCAGAATTCCGTACAACAGCATAGCCTACCAACTCCTGCCTGAAAATATTGCCAAGACAAAAACAGCAAACCACGACAATCTGGTTATGCATCAAGTCAAACCGGGTGAAACCGTTTCCCGAATCTCCAAGCTGTATAATGTACCTTCTGAGTTGATCATGTCTTGGAATAATTTGAAAAATGTTAAGTCAGTCAAGACAGGACAACAACTTGCCCTGTATATAGATCAGCGCGATGCATTAGCCGCCGGTGAAAAAACCAAAGGTATAGGACTTGAGAAAGCCGTTGCACTTGATAAAGGCCGAAAATTGGTGAACATAAAAGCAGAGAAAAGAAAAACCCATATCACAGAAGTTCGTGTAACCGATGCCTATGCCTCCTATAATGTTCAGGATGGAGACACCTTGTATACTATTTCCCAGAAGTTCAATGCCTCAACATCTGAGCTGAAAAAATTAAACAACCTGAAATCCGACCTCATCTATCCCGGCGACGTATTGAAACTCAAAAAAGCATAAGCCGTTGTTCAAAAAATAAATAATCCATTTCCATATCATGAACAGCACTCTTTTCAGTCCCCCCTCAAGGGGGATAAGGGGCGGTAAAGAAATCGAGTGCATGGTCGTAGTTATTTCTTAACGGTCCCTAAGCCTTTTTTTTGTATCCCGCCTTTCACAACACTCCACATTTTACCATAAAGGATTTTTAGCTCGATGCTTGCAAACTCTCCACTACCCACACCTGCACTCACAGCCAAACAAAAGCAATTCTTGAAAGCATTAGCCCATCCTCTCAACCCACTGGTACAGATCGGCAAAGAAGGCTTGAGCGCCGGGATTATCGATACGGTTAAAGCTGAACTGCATAACCACGAGTTAATCAAGGTTAAGATAGGTAACAACAGCGGACTGGAAAAACACGCCACTTCGCAATTGGTTTCCGAGGCATCCGAGAGCGTTCTCGTGCAGCTTATAGGCAAGGTCTTTGTATTGTATAAATCTAACCCGGAAAAACCCAAGGATAAAAGAATTAAATTGCCGAAAGGTTGAAAATTTCCATAAGCGGCAAAGCCTTGTTCTGTGCGGCGATGAACAGAGCAGTCTCGCCCCATTGCTGCACCCTTAATCGGGCAGCCTCGCGGGCTAATAATGGGGTGTTGTTGGTCTCACTTAAATGAGCAAGGATGACGATATGCAGTTGCGAACCGATAAGGTCGGCGAGGAAAGCCGCCGCGTCTTCATTGCTGAGGTGACCCACGTTTGAACGAACACGCTGCTGTAACGGCAAGGGATAGGGACCGTTTTTCAGCATTTCAAGGTTATGGTTAAATTCAATAATCAGTGCATTACAGGAACTTAACCTTTGAGCAATGAGATGGGACACCTTGCCTGTGTCGGTGCAAAAGCCGACACTGCTTTTGCCGTCGCTGACAACAAAACCAACCGGATCCGCCGTATCGTGGGAGATCCTGAAGGAACGAACCATAAGATCGTCGATCTCCAGCAAATCACCGGTTTCGAACTCCTTTCGTGCAAAAAGATCACCCATTTTTTTCTCTCCGGCTCTAAAGGTGCCGACATTCGCACAGATGGGGATCCTGCACTTCCTGGAAACTATTCCTGCGCCGCAGATGTGATCATCATGTTCATGCGTAAGACACAAAGCCTTGATGTTACCCAACTCCCGACCAATGGATTGCAACCGGGAGGCAATTTCCTTACCGGAGAACCCCGCATCGATCAAAATACCGGTCTTACCGCTTTCAATAAAAACCGCATTTCCGCGGCTGCCACTGCCAAGAACTGAAAATCGCATACCTTATTCCATTTGTAAATCAAGCGTTAACTTCAGCGGCTGCACTGTGCGGCTCCTCGCCGTACTTCTTTGTACTGTCTCGTCGCTGCTCGCTTGCCTTTTCATTTCCATCTTGATTTACAAATGGAATTATACCCCGGTGTGACCAAATCCGCCCGAGGCCCGAGATGTCGGGTCGAGAGCCTCGACGAGAACAAATCTTGCTCTGGGGGCAGGAGCCAAAACCAACTGGGCAATACGATCTCCCCGGTGTACGATAAACGGATCACGGCCAAGATTGATGAGGACAATTTTGACTTCACCACGATAGTCTGAATCGATAGTCCCCGGACTGTTGAGAATGGTCACCCCGTATTTGACCGCCAACCCGCTGCGCGGACGCACCTGCAATTCATAGCCTAGTGGAAGTGCGACGCCAAAACCGGTCGGCACAAGGGCCAAGGTCCCCGGTTGAATAATCAGCTCCACGCTTACAGCTGCTTCCACGTCCATACCGGCGGCTCCTGCCGATTTGTAATGCGGCAGAGTAAGGTCACGATCAACCTCCGGCAACAGCCAACAGATCTTCACTTCCTTCTCTTCCATAACTCCCCATGTACAATTGGTACTTTTTCCTAACACCAACGCATAAAAAAAGCCGACTCCCGGATGAAGGAGTCGGCTTTTGCACATCACTTCGCCCTATCTACACGGCTATTCCTCAAGCAAGGCCTTACGGCTCAGGCGAATCCTGCCGCGATTGTCAACATCCAAGACCTTAACCTCGATTATATCCCCTTCCTTGACCACATCTGTAACCTTAGTCACTCGTTTGATATCAAGTTCGGAGATATGGACGAGACCATCTGTTCCCGGCAAAATTTCAACGAAGGCGCCAAAATCTTTGATGGTTTTGACCACGCCCTTATAAATTGCACCTACTTCGGCCTCGGCGGTTATGGCCTTGACTCTCGCCACAAGGGCGTCGGCCTTTTCGCCACTGAGGGCAAACATTTTCACCAACCCTGAATCATCAACCTCAATTTTGGCGTCGAACTCGGCGGACAGTTCCTTGATGATCTTGCCTCCCGGCCCGATCAGGTCGCGAATTTTATCCGGATTGATCTTATGGACCATGTATTTCGGGGCGTGCTCGGCTACCTCATCTCGGGATTTAGAGATACTCTTCTGCATCTCGGTCAGGATGTGGATACGGCCCTCTTTAGCTTGAGCAAGGGCTTTGCCCATGATTTGCCGATCAACCCCATCAATCTTGATATCCATCTGCAGTGAGGTAATGCCTTCGCCGGTTCCTACAACTTTGAAATCCATATCGCCGAGGTGATCTTCATCGCCAAGGATATCGGAAAGGATAACGACCTTGTCACCTTCCTTAATAAGACCCATAGCGATTCCCGACACCGGGCTTTTCAGGGGTACCCCGGCATCCATCATAGCCATGCTGCCGCCACAAACGGTGGCCATGGAAGAAGAGCCATTCGATTCGAGAACCTCCGACACCACCCGGATTGAATAAGGAAAATCTTCCTCAGCCGGGAGAACAGCTTCAAGTCCACGGGTCGCCAGGTTGCCGTGACCGATATCCCGACGCGATGGTCCGCGCAGGCCACGCACCTCACCGACGCAGTAAGGAGGAAAATTATAATGCAGCATGAAGCGGTTAGTAACCTCGCCGTGCAGGGTTTCCACCCGTTGTTTGTCCCGCTCACTGCCGAGGGTTGTTGAAACCAGCGCCTGAGTCTCGCCCCGGGTAAATAAGGATGAACCATGGGTTCGCGGCAGGTATCCGGTCTCACAAGAAATTTCTCTAATTTGATCGAATTTCCGGCCACCAATCCTGATTTGGCTATTGACGATTTTGTCTCGCATGAAGGATTTTTTATAAGCAGAGAGAAGTTCACCAACCTCCTTGCCGCGTGCTTTCTCCGGATCGATAGCGGCTACAACCTCCAGCTTCAGCTCGTCATAAAGTCGGCCCCGATCGAGTTTATCGAAGGTATTAAACACCTTATCCATTCCTGCTGCGGCAATTGACTGCACCTTGGCTCGCAGATCTTCGTCAACCGTCAGGGTTGTAACCTGGCGCTTCGCTTTACCAGACGACTTCTGCAATTGCTCTTGCAGATCAATAAGAGGCTGCAGATGTTCAAATGCATGGAAGATACCGGCTAAAATTTCATCTTCACTCAGTTCGTCGGCCTTGCCCTCAACCATGACAACAGCATTACGAGTACAGGCAACAACGATATCCATTGATGAATTTTTCAGTTCGGAGATCGTCGGATTGAGAACATAGTGACCATCAATATAACCAACCCGCCCTCCGGCTACTGGGCCGTTGAACGGAATGTCGGAAAGGGTCAAGGCGCATGAGGCCCCAGTCAATGCCAAGATATCCGGCTGAACATCCGGATCGGCCGAAAGAACGGTGGCGATAACCTGGGTTTCGGCGGAATATCCGTCAGCAAAAAGAGGTCGCAACGGCCGATCGATAATCCTGCAGGTCAAGACCTCAGTGTCGCTCGGTCGACCAATTTCCCGGCGAAAATAATTACCTGGAATCCTCCCGACTGCCGCAAGTTTTTCCTGATACTCGATAGTTAGGGGTAAAAAACCGGCTTCCGGTTTGTTCTCGCCGGCGCCAACGGCGGTGACCAGCACCATGGTATCCCCTGATCGTATGACGATTGCCCCTGATGCTTGCTTGGCAATTTTTCCTGTCTCGATGGAAATAATTTTACCACCGATTTCCGCTTCAACTTTTTTCAACATGTTTTCTCCAGATGTGTGTAGCATCAGGGAAGGGCGCAGCGCCAATTTCTCCGACTGGATTATCCACCAGCCCCGTATGCTCATTTTTTCGGAATTCCATAAATAACAAATACCTCAGACAGTTCTTGAATATTGAACTGTCTGAGGTATTAAAACAGCACTCTGCCCTGAACCACCTGGCCTAGTCAACAACGAACTACTTCCGCAAGTTAAGTTCCTTGAGCATGGTTCGGTACTTATCGAGGTTTTTCTTTTTCAGATAATCAAGCAGGCTACGACGCTGACCGACCATTTTCAGAAGGCCCTGCCGTGAGTGATGGTCCTTTTTATGAATCTTGAAATGCTCGGTGAGATATTCAATCCTCTCGGTGAGAAGTGCAATCTGCACCTCGGAAGACCCGGTATCGGTGGGATGGGTCTTGAACTTTTCTATGATTTCGTTTTTCTTTACTGCTGACTGTGCCACGACAATCCTCCTGGAATGTATAATAAATGTAGATATCCGGTAGATAAATGTAACAAAAATATCTCCGTCTGTTGACGAAGGGTACATCTCAGAACAACAACAATCGGCATGCAAACTGATGGTGGCGAACCGTGCACACCGGCTAGATACTTTATATAAATCCAGTAAAACTGAATAAGTGCCTCAATACCAATATTTCTCGCAAAAAAGATGAGGAGTTGTCAAAGTCCTTGCAACACACCGCTGGCCATACACTAGCCAACTCGGGTGATTATTGCAAGAGTTTACACACCTGCTCGACAGATATCATCGCATGCATGCAGTGCTCCAAGGCATCGTCGCCGCTGAGTTCCTCCCAGTTCAGGCTGCCATCAAGAGAGAAACAGCCGCTCCTGGTCCGCCGCAACTGGACCAGATGCGCTCCACAGCCAAAATGACTACCCATATCGGCCGCAAGAGAACGAATATAGGTACCCTTGCTGCACACAACCCTAATAGCAAGGTTTGCTACCTCTCCCGCTACATCCGAACCACAATCGGTGCGTTCGAGGAGTTTGATTTCCACAGCCCGCGCCTCTTTAGTAACAGATATGCCTTTACGCGCATAATAATACAGAGGTTTGCCCTGGTGCTTCAGTGCTGAATAGGCGGGAGGGATCTGCAACTGATTGCCACGGAAATGGCAAAGACATTCTTCGATGGCTAGAGCAGTAATGGTTCCCACCGGATGACGGCTGGTGACCACTCCTTCGGTATCAAGAGTCTCGGTCTCTACCCCCAGCAACAAGGTCGCCAGGTACTCTTTATCGCCTTGCATAAGCCCGGAGATAAGCCGGGTAGCCGGTCGCCCCACACAAAGGACAAGCAGGCCGGTGGCAAAGGGATCAAGGGTTCCGGCGTGTCCAACTTTTTTCATCTGCAAAATTCGCCGCAGCCTGCTCACCACCGCAAAAGATGAGATCCCGGCAGGCTTGTCGATGAGAAGAACGCCAGCTTCAAACATACTGCATCGAACTCGACAATCGGCACTTTGTTCTGAATAATAAACGTATGTGGTTCCTTGTTCGCCTCATGCTAAAGCCCTACACAACGCATCCCGCACTGCCTGTTCTACCTGTTCGATGGTTTTTCCTTGACAACGAAAACCCGCGGCGTTGCGATGCCCGCCACCATCAAACCCCTTGGCAACCGCCGCCACATCGCATTGCCCTTTGGCCCGCATGCTGACTGCAACGACGCCGTTGCTGGTCTCCTTGAGCAAAACCGCCACCTTAACGGAATGCAGAGATCTCGGGAGATCAACGAAGCCTTCGACGTCTTGAATTGCGGCACCACTCTTTTTAAGCATTTTTTGAGATACATGCATAAAAGCAATCGAATCCCGAGCATAGAGGGTTATGGTAGCAAGAACCATTTCCATAAGCTTCAGTCGTTCAACCGTGTATTTGTCATAAAGATGACTTCCGACCTCCTCCGGACGCACCCCTTTGTCGAGAAGATCGGCGGCAATGTGCATGGTTCGTGGGGTGGTGCATTCATAACGAAAGGAACCGCTATCGGTGCAAATCGCTACATACAGATTGTAAGCACAATTATAACTTATTGACACGTTCAGGGCCTGCGCCAATTCATAAATCATCTCGCCCGTTGAAGACCGGCATGGGTCAACCCAACTGATCGTCCCAAAGGCTCGGTGTGACCGATGATGGTCAATTACCAGAAAGGGTTCAATTTGCAAAAACTCGGTTTTAGATTTGCCAAGCCGGTCGTCATCCCCGCAATCAAGGCCGACCATGAGAATATCCACCCCGGCTTCGCTTACAAATTTTCGAAAGTCTTCAAGATTGGTATTGGCTCTCTCGGTGTCCGGCAGAAAATCAAAATGGTGCGAAACCGGTTCCTCAAGAAAACAGAAGACTTTTTTTCCAAGCGTATCGAGAATATCGGCAAGCGCAAAAAGAGACCCCAAGGCGTCGCCGTCTGGATGGGAATGGGTAAGCAAGACTATATTGCTCGCACCATGGATTTCTATCAGCAGCCGTTCAGGGATTATCTTTTCGGGATTTTCGTTCATTGACTATTTCCTGAAAAATTTCTTCCAATTCAGCGACCTTCTCCACAACATCATCATATCGAAAATGGAGATCAGGTGTAAAGCGCAAATTGAGGGTTCGGGCAATATGACTGCGCATAAATCCTTTGGCACGTTGCATTGCCTTTTCTGCCTCCTTGGCCTCATTACTATCACCGAGAACGGTAAAATAAATCTGGGCAAGGCTCAGGTCGTCGTTGACCTCAACGCGGGAGATATTGATGTTGTGCAGGCGGGGGTCCTGCACCTTGCTGACAACCAGGATCGCTAACTCATTCCTGATCGCCTCCGCCACCCGAGATGAGCGTTTCTGTTCGTTTTTGCCCCCAACCCCAATGGAGTCGAGGGTCTTCTTGGGATCCCAAGTTTTCACAGCCAAACCTTCCTTCCTAAAGAGTTGCTTCGACTTCGTTCATCACGAAGGCCTCAAGATTGTCACCAATCTTAATATCATTAAATTTCTCGACCCCGATACCGCACTCGAAGCCGGAGAGTACCTCTTTAACATCATCCTTGAACCGTCGCAGAGATTCAATTTTCCCGGAATGAATGACGACTCCTTCACGGAGTACACGAATTTTCGCAGTCCGAAGAATCTTGCCGTCGAGGACGGAGCAGCCGGCAATTGTGCCGATTTTCGGGACGCTGAAGATCTCGCGAACTTCGGCAAGACCGATGACCTGCTCTTCATAGGTCGGTTCAAGCATGCCGACCATCGCCTTGCGGATATCGTCGAGGGCGTGATAGATTACATCATATGACCTGACATCAACGCTTTCCTTAACGGCCAGCTCTCTGACCTTGGCTATCGGCCTGACATTAAAGCCGATAATGATCGCATCCGAGGCGGACGCCAGAAGGATGTCCGATTCGGTAATCGTCCCGGTACCTTCGTGGAGAATTCTGACCTTGATAGCTTTGGTGGAAAGATCTTCCGCCGCCTTGGCAAAGGCCTCAAGGGTTCCTTGCACGTCGGCCCTGAGGACTACTCGCAGCTCCTGGACATCACCCTCACTCATCTGTTCAAACAGCTTGTCGAGCGAGATCTTGCTGGTAGCGCCCAGCTCACTTTCTCTGGCCTTCAATGCCCGCACTTGGGAAACACTGCGGGCCATTTTTTCGTCGGTGACCACCACGAATTCATCACCGGCACTTGGGACCCCGGAAAGCCCTTGCACTTCGACTGGTATGGATGGCCCGGCCTCTTTAATTTTCCGGCCCTTGTCATCAAGCATGGCCTTGACCTTGCCGCTGTGTTGTCCGACGACAAAATAGTCACCGGGCTGCAAGGTTCCCTCTTGAATAAGAACAGTGGCCACTGGGCCTCTCCCCTTATGCAGCTGCGCCTCGATTACCCGCCCTCTGGCCTTTCTGGTTGAATCGGCGCGCAACTCAAGAACCTCGGCAAGAACCTGAATAGATTCAAGAAGATTGTCGATACCTATGTTTTTTTTCGCTGAGGTCTCACAGTACATGGTCTGGCCGCCCCAATCTTCCGGCATGAGATTCAAGTCTGAGAGTTCGCGTTTGACCCTGTCAATATCGGCATTTTCTTTGTCGATCTTGTTCACCGCCACGATAATCGGCACGTTGGCCGCCTGGGCATGATTAATTGCCTCACGGGTTTGATCCATGACGCCGTCATCAGCAGCAACAACAAGAATTACGATATCCGTCACCTGTGCACCGCGTGAACGCATCTCAGTAAAAGCTGCATGGCCGGGTGTGTCGACGAAGGTTACATCGCCGGAACTCGACCGTACATGGTAGGCACCGATATGTTGGGTGATACCACCCGCTTCACCCAAGGCTACGTCTGTCTTACGGATGGCATCAAGGATCGAGGTTTTACCATGATCAACATGTCCCATAACGGTAACAACCGGCGAGCGCAGCAGTCTTTCGCCACCTTCTTCCGACTCTTGGAGAAGTTGAACACCTATCTCTTCAGTAATCCCCTGCTCTACCTCATAGCCGAAATCGGCGGCAATAAGCATAGCGGTCTCGGTGTCCACAAGCTGATTGATGGTGGCCATGACGCCTAGACCCATGAGCTTGGCAATCACTTCACTGGCCTTGATCTTCATGCGCTGGGCGAGGTCACCGACGCTGATCATCTCAAACACCTTGAAACGCTTCTTGCTCGCCTTCATTTCTGCTGGAGCAGCTATTACTTTTGGTGGCTTACGGCCCCGTTTGCCGCGCCGTACATTCCCTTCACGATCAGGGTAATCCTGAGCAAAATGAGTGAACTTGACATTCTTTTGGCCTTTTTTAGCGCCACGCCGAAATTCACTGTCTTTATCGGCATCCGGCTCAGCAATCTTCTTACCCTTTTTCTTTATCCGTGCCGCCTCTTCTGCGGCTGCGGCAACCGCCTCCTCAGGGGTAGTCGCACCAGGCCGTCTCGGCTGAAGCGGTTTCACCACTTTTTTCTTTGGACGGGCAGATGGTGCCTCCTCAACGGCCGCAGGCAATTCAATGGTGCGAACGACCCTGGCCATAGCCTTCTTGGGAAACGGCTTCTTTTCCCTTTTGTCTTTTGGCTCAGGACGTGCAAAAGATGTGATATTCCCGGTAGTTGCCTCCCGCGGCGGAACTGGTTTCACCTCAGCCGTTGCCTGAACCTGTTCCTCGATTTTTTCATGTGTACCATCAGAAACAGACGTTTCCTGCTGCACTTTCGGCGGCTCACTCTTGGATATAATTCTGGCACGTTGATAATTATCTTGCCGCTTGCTTTCGACCGGTCTTCGAGCCTCCGCGCTCTCTTCGCTCACCGCAACAGTTTCGGGGGCTTCGGATGACTCGCCAAGCCTTTCAGGAGTGTGGTGTAAGGTGTTTACAGCTGGAGATTCATCGGCAGCCATTGCCGCAGAAGAATGTAGCGCCTCAACAACCTTCGTTTCAGGGGCATCTGGCGATTGTTCGGATTCCGCAGCCACAACAATGGTGGTATCCGCCACGGCAGCTGGTCGACGTCTGATGACCGTCGATTTACGGTGGATTGCTTCCTGATGATCACCTTCCCCGGCAGCACGCTTATGAACTTGCCCGGAATGAACAGATCTCTTGAGGGCATTCCGGATACTTTCAGCCGTTTCGTCGTCAACCGATGAACTGTGCCCCTTTATATCAAAGCCCAATTCCAACAACTTGTCGGCTAACGCTTTACTGCTCATGCCGGCCTCCTTGGCCAGTTCATACACCCTGATTCTGCTCATCCGTGACTCCCGTATTGCTTTGCAAAAGTAAATTCACCTCTTCATAGACTCTCAGCCGAGCGCCTCAGTCCAGCAGCAGGTAAATAATTTTAAATCTCATTCATTATAGACGAAACACTCTTTTCCATTTTTTTTTCTCTTTGAAAAAGGTCTGGGAGCACCTCTCCTCTCCACAACAATATGCTCCTCGTCCCGGTTCAGACTGCCGAAGGTCCTGCATCGGCATCTCATCCCGCCATATAAAACGATAGAGTTCCTGTTTGGGTCTTTTCCTGCCGCAGGAGACACAGGTTCTTTGCGTCACCAAAGCCATTTTCTCACCCCGAGACAAGAGATGTATCTACTTCTGCTGTTCCTCTCCATCCGGAGTATCGTCCTGCGCTTCGTCTTTCGTCAATATCGCTCCCTCTTCTTCCCCACCGACATTTTCTGAGGTACGAGAGGCTGCTTGGTCGACAACGGCCGGTACGGCAAAAGGCTTGGTCTTCGCCTCATCAATCAATGCCTGGGCGAATTTTTCGTCAATTGACCGGATCACCATTAAATCTTCTACACTCTTCTGGACGAGTACACCCGAAGAGGTAATTCCTTTGCCTAACAGCTGGTCCGCCAATGTTTCATCAACGCCCCGTAACCCGAGAAGTGACTGGTATCCCGGATCAGCAAGGTTGGCATACCGCTGTTCGCTTTTCACATCTATCCGCCAACCGATAAGCTTTGAGGCAAGACGGACATTTTGGCCCTGCCTGCCGATGGCCAGTGAGAGTTGATCATTGGGAACAACCACCAGCAAGGAGTGGGCATCCTCATCGGCCATAACCATGCTGACATGGGCGGGTGCCAAGGCATTATAAACATATTTGGCTGGATCGGGACTCCAAGTGACGATATCAATACGCTCACCCTGAAGCTCCTGCACCACATTCTGAACCCTTGAGCCCTTCATACCGACACAGGCACCAACCGGATCAACATCACTCTCCGAAGAGCTAACAGCAATTTTCGCGCGAAACCCGGGTTCGCGACTGACACCCATGACCCGGACAATACCTTCAGCCATTTCCGGCACTTCCAACTGAAACAATTTAGTAAGAAACTCATCGCATGTTCGTGACAGGATGAGCTGCGAGTCACGACTGGTCTGGCGCACTTCCTTCAGGTAAGCCCTGATCCGATCACCCTGTTTGAACGAGCGTTTGGCTATCTGTTGATCTTTCGGCAGTATTGCGTCGGTGCGTCCGAGATTGATTATCATATTGCCCCGTTCAAAGCGCTGCACAATGCCACTCACCACCTCGCCGATACGATCCTTGAACATACCATAAATGACTTCTTTTTCGGCATCTTTCATTTTGTGGATGATGACCTGTTTTGCGGACTGAGCGGCTATCCTTCCGAGATCACTAATATTTTCCATCTTTTCCCCAAGCTCATCACCGATCTGCACTTCAGGGTCGAGTTTCAAGGCTTCGCTGAGAGAAATTTCCGTCTGTTCATCCTGTGGTTCTTCAACGACATTCCTGAACTGAAAGACCTCAACTTCACCGTACTCCTCGTTGTAGCGTACTTCGATCTCACGACGACTACCGAATTTCTTCCTGGCAGCCGACTGAACAGCCTCTTCAATGGCCTCTATCAGCAATGTTTTGTCGAAACCTCGATCTCGGCTGATCTGGTCGATTATGCGTTTCAAATCTGAGAGCATTTCTTTACCCCGTCTTTATGACTTTCCGCTCCGCCAAGCGGAGTAATTTGCACTATTCAAAATAACCACGGGCCGGTCCGGCTCAGATGGTCAACCTGGCTTTATTCATCATCTCAATGGAAAACTGTGCGGAACCACCGTCAGTTAATCGCAGAAGTATCTGCTCTTCGCTGACCGCCTCAATTACCCCTTCCAACACTTTTCGCTCATCCATCTGGTTGTGCAGTTTCACCCTGGCCTTTTTGCCTTGGAAACGGATAAAATCGCCTATCGTTCTGAGCGGTCGCTCAAGCCCGGGCGAAGAAACCTCCAGATGGTAAGCATGATCGATACAATCCTCAACATCAAGGTGATTTCCTAATTCACGACTCACATCGCTACAGTGCTGAAGGGTCACCCCTGCTTCCGCATCGATAAAAACCCGTAGCACCCATCCGTGCCCTTCTCTGCGAAATTGAACTTCAAAAAGTTCAAGCCCCAGGGTAGGCAGAAGAATTTGCAAGAAACTCTGCACTTTATCTGTAACAAATTGGCTCATTTTCAAAAACCCTGTTGAACCTGGCCCTCTGTCGCTCTTCGGCGGCATATTGGGTGGTTCATATGCGGACATAAAAAAAAGCGGGCAGAGCCCACTTCCGAAAGCCGTCCCGCTATGAAAAAAACAGGAGGTATAACAAGATCATCCGCTACCAGGACAACTCCAAAAAATGGGGCCGGCATGCCAAGAATTCCCCAAGATCCAGCACCGGGGCTTATCCACAAGGCGAATTATCAGACGCACGATTTAATCATACTATCAGGGCAATGTCAAGCCAGAAGTCCACATTCCGTTCTACTTACGGCCACAACACCACAACTTAGGCCAACTCTGCTATTAGAATACACGACCGGCAGCAAAATATCTGTTTGACAAATTAAGGTTGTGTCTTTACTTAATCGACAGTTCCGAGTACCTTCCTGCTTTTGTTGGATTCGCTGCAAAACTCTGTGAATATCCATATCATACTGTATTTATAATTAAATTTTCTATTTCCCCGAAACGGCGTAACGATTCTAGTGTAATTATTAATGCATTGTAATCGAAGTACATCCCCACTTTTTACATGGGAGCTGGCTGCCCGGTTCTAACACTTGTGACCAATTTATTTCATGACCGATAAAATTCTTATTATTGCAGAAAAACCCAGTGTTGCAGCAGATCTTGTTAAAAGCCTGCCAGGAAAATTCGTTAAGGAAAAAACTCATTTTGAAGGCGACACCTATGTCGTTTCCTATGCCATAGGCCACCTTGTCACCATTTGCTTTCCGGAAGAAATAAATCCTGCCTATCAGAAATGGGACATGAACAGCCTGCCGATCCTGCCGGAGGCCTTTCCCCTGAAAGGCCTTGACGGTACCAAGAGTCAGCTCAGTGCCTTACAAAAACTGATCAGGCGCAAGGATATCAAGGAAATCATTAATGCCTGTGATGCCGGTCGCGAAGGTGAATTAATATTCAAATATATCATTAAATTCGTGTGGAACGCCTCGGTCGCCGAGAAATCCTTTAAGCGGCTTTGGCTGCAGTCAATGACGGCGGACTCTATCCGTGCCGCTTTTGCCTCCCTGCGTGATAACACTGAAATGCTACCCCTGGAAGATACCGCCCTGTGTCGTTCCGAATCAGACTGGCTGATAGGCATCAACGCCACCCGGGCCCTTACCGGCTATAACTCACGCAAGGGTGGCTTTTTTCTCACTCCCTGTGGTCGGGTACAGACACCGACACTGTCCCTGCTGGTTAAAAGAGAGCGCGCACGCCTGGGTTTTGTTGCCAGACCTTATTGGAATCTCCTCGGATTTTTTGCCTGTGGAGATCAAGCCTACGAAGGGAAATGGATTGACGCCGCCTTTGCCCGGGAAACCAGTGAGTCACTTGACAGGGCTGATCGCCTCTGGATAAAAGACGATGCCTTGGCAATAATCGCCAAATGTTCCGGAAAACCAGCGATAGTTGAGGAGCAAAGCAAGAAAAACACGCAAAACTCCCCGCAACTCTACGATCTCACCCTGCTCCAGCGGGAAGCCAACTCAAGGTTCGGTTTTTCTGCAAAAAACACCCTGACCATTGCCCAATCGCTTTATGAGAGGCACAAGGTGCTTACCTACCCGCGAACCGACAGCAAACATCTGCCGGAAGATTACCTGCAATCAGTCAAAGACGTGCTGCAGCGCCAAACTGCTTGGGAATTTGGTGCTTTTGCTGAAGAGGCTCTAGTTAAAAAATATGTTCGTCCGGACAAACGGATTTTCAACAACAGCAAAATTTCCGATCACCACGCCATTATCCCCACTGCCATTTTACCGACCCGTCTTACCGAACCGGAAGCGAAGATCTATCAGATGGTGGTTCAGCGATTTCTCGCGGTCTTTTTTCCACCGGCGGTCTTTTTCAACACCAAAAGATTTTTCCTGGTTGAAGGTGAAACGTTTCTCACCGAGGGAAAAATCCTCCTCGAAGCCGGGTGGAAGGCCATTTACGGCACCTCAAGCGGTGACGGTCAAGATCGAACCCTTACACCGATACCAGCGAACAGCCAGGTAAACTGTAGCGACATCAGTATCGCCGAGCATGCAACCACGCCACCACCGCGCTTCAATGAGGCGACTCTGCTCTCGGCCATGGAAAATTCCGACAAACTGGTTGAGGATGAAGAACTCGCCGACGCCATGAAAGAACGGGGGCTTGGCACTCCGGCAACGAGAGCCGCCATCATCGAAAAGCTCATCAAGGAAAAATATGTGGTGCGCGAGGGCAAGGACCTTACCCCCACCGGCAAGGCCTTTGAACTTCTCTCCCTGCTGGAGGCCATGCAAATTGAGGTTCTTGCCTCTCCGGAAATGACCGGAGAGTGGGAATACAAACTCAACCGGATGCTCAAAGGCCAATTTACCCGTGCTAAGTTCATGGCGGAAATTCGTGCCATGACCCAGCAAATCATCGACCGCGTGAAAAACTTTGAAACGGCTGAAATCCGTCCTGAGGCGCCCTTCAGCCCCGTTGATGGTATCCGTTTCTTTTCATCACCCACCGCCTATGTCTCGGAAGATAAAAAGATCAGTATCCGAAAAATCCTTGGTGGTCGCATGTTGACCGACCAGGATGTACTTGCCCTGCTCCGGGGGCAAACCATTGGCCCCTTCAGCGACTTCAGATCGAAAAAAGGCAAACCTTTCACTGCCTCTGTCCGCCTTCTTGATAAAAAGATCGAGTTTATCTTTGCTGCTTCGCTCGACCAACTCGATATCGCCGCCGTCAAACAAGGCCCTATTCTTGGCCTTTCACCCATTGACCAGACCAAGGTCTTCGCCACCCCGATGGCCTATATGTCCGAATCAGCCCTCGAAGGCGATGTAAAAAAGGGGTTAAAGATCAGCAAAACCATCCTTTCCAAGGAGGTTTGCGAAAAACATGTCATGCAACTCCTGGCCGCAGGAAAGACGGAACTGCTTGTTGGCTTCATATCAAAAAAGAAAAGACCGTTCGACGCCTATCTCCTTCTTGCGAAAAATGGTACACTCAGCTTTGAGTTTCCACCTCGGAAAGAAAAATTACCAAAGCAAAACACATTGACAGTCCCCAAAGAAAAGGGCGCAAACAGCCATGAAACTGATTAAAAAAGAATATTTAGAAAAAAGCGGACATCAACTTGCGCAAATCTGCGCCGGTGCAGCACTCGACACCCAGGCTGAAGAACTGGTGATCCTCGACGTCCGGGGCTTGGCCACCTTTACCGATTATTTTGTCATCATGAACGGCAAATCGACCCGCCACGTCCAGGCGCTGGCCGAGGCAATTGAAGGAGCGGTACGTTCCAAACGCGTCAAGGCGTCTTCGGCGGAAGGGCTCAATGAAGGTATCTGGGTTCTCCTCGATTTTGATGACGTTATAGTTCATATTTTCTATCATGAACAACGGAAATTTTACGATTTAGAAGGCCTCTGGTCTCAGGCAAAACAAGTTGCCCTTGAAGTCGAATGACGCTTTGACTCCAGTTAATTTGCAAGTATGGACCTTAATAATCCTCCAAGAATCTTATTTGGTCATCTAGAGGGCTAGGCTTATGCAATATTTGAGCACCAGGGGCAAAATTTCCCCCATAGGATTTACCCAGGCAGTATTGATGGGTCTTGCCGAAGATGGTGGCCTCCTCCTGCCGCGGACCATCCCGCGTATCGGCTCCGACACTTTTGCCTCCTGGCAAAAACTGAGTTATGCCGATTTGGCATTTGAGGTCATGTCCAGGTTTATCGATGACATCCCCGTCAGCGACTTGAAAGACATTATCAACAGATCCTATGCAACTTTCGCCTCTAAAGACGTGACCCCGGTCGTTCATCATGGTGACCTGCATATCCTTGAATTGTTCCATGGTCCGACCCTTGCTTTTAAAGATATCGCCCTGCAGTTTCTCGGCAATGTCTTCGAGTATCTGCTGAACCGTGACAAATCGGTGCTCAACATCATCGGGGCAACCTCCGGCGACACCGGTTCTGCAGCCATCTATGGGGTTCGCGGCAAGGAACGGATCAATATCTTCATCCTCCACCCGCACCAGCGTGTCAGCCCGGTGCAGGAAAAGCAGATGACCACCGTTCTTGACGACAATGTATTCAACATCGCCATCCGCGGTTCTTTTGATGACGGCCAAGCTATTGTTAAAAAAATATTCAACGACTTAGAGTTCAAAACCAGGTACCGACTGGGAGCTATCAACTCAATCAACTGGGCCCGCGTTCTCGCCCAAGTAGTGTATTATGTTCGGAGTTGCCTGCACGTCTGCACCCATGAGCATGATTCTTCCGTAGATTTTGCCATCCCCACCGGGAATTTCGGCGATATCTTCGCGGGCTTTATTGCCAAAAAAATGCTACCGCCAGGCACCATTCGCCAACTGGTATTGGCAACAAACGACAACGATATCCTGGCCCGCTTCGTCACCAAGGGTGACTACTCACTGGCGCAGGTAAAAATAACCTCCAGTCCGTCTATGGACATCCAGGCCGCATCAAATTTCGAACGTTATCTTTACTATCTCTTAGACTGCGACCCCGCGCGCACCAGTGAACTGATGGAGGAGTTTGCCAAGACCGGCAAGATCGATCTCTCAGGCCATCATGATCAAATTCATCGTGATTTTGTCGCAACAGCCGTTTCTGAAAACGAGGTGACGGAAACCATCGCTGCCTTCTACAAAGAGTATGACTATATTCTCGATCCGCACACCGCAGTGGGCGTGAAAGCTGCGCAAAATTTCAAAACGGTTGGTGTTCCCATGGTGTGTCTGGCAACAGCCCATCCGGCAAAATTCGGCGCAGTGGTAGAACAGGCCATTGGCAAATTACCCGATATTCCAGCCTCCTTATCCGGCATTTTGGATAAGGAGGCACGGTGTGAACTCATGGATGCGGAGAAAGGCAAAATTCAGGCATTTATTGCAGCCAAGGCGGGAACCCTTTAAGGCCGGCCACTCTATAGTCAGTAGATATAGATAGGCGATGCGAGCCTTGACAAGACGAAGAGACTACTCTAATGTCTTAAGACAAAATCGCGATGGTCAGTGCGACTTTAACGGATGTTTTTTTATTTGTAGTATTCTTAATGAGGTAATGTATGTTTGGACTTGGTATGCCGGAACTCATAGTTATTCTGGTGATAATAGTGATCATCTTCGGCGCCGGAAAACTGCCGGAGATTGGTTCGGGAATTGGTAAAGGCATCAAGAATTTCAAAGAAGCCACCAAAAAAGAGGAAGAGTCGAAGAAAATCGACGAATCCAACAAAGACACAAACACCAAAGACTGAAATTTTTTTGGCCCTTTCTACTGCATATCGGAGAATATCATGTTTGGACTTGGAACCCCTGAGCTCATTGTTATTTTGGCCATTGCTTTTCTCGTTTTCGGCGGCAAAAAACTTCCGGAAATAGGGGCTGGATTAGGTAAGGCTATTAGCTCTTTTAAGAATGGCCTTCGTGATGTTGAGGAGAGTGGTAAAGGAATTATCAATGATATCCCTGGAATAAAAGAAGCTGTTGAAGTAAAAGCCCAGGTCGACAAAGTGAAAAATCTGGGCAATATCGAGAATGTCTTAAAATAAAACCCCTTCCTGCCATTTTCCCCATCCCTGCCGCTCAACAATTTCTTCGGAGCGGCAGCCGGGTTCTGATCGACGTTGCACGACCGGGAAGACCAATTCCCCTTTTTCTATTTCTTGATGACGTACAAATCCCTTGCAGGCAAAACCTCCCTTGAACCTCCCAACCCTAATAATCTTGACTTTTTTGTCATGACTGGATAAATGTTTTGTGTCAATCATACGTTTTTGTCTTTGTTTATCCCGCAGTATCCCCCCAGTAGATCTGCATCAGATAGACGTTTATCCATGCCGTCAGGCAATTACCAACTCATCTGGAGAAAAACATGTGTCGTTTAGCCCTGAAAACTGCCAGAGAGCCGTTTTCCCCCTATGAGGTCCTCACCGCCATGGAGGCCATGAAAGAGGGTTACGATGGCTCCGGTCTCGGCCTCCTGCTTCGGGGAATGGAATTTGAAGACTTCAAATACAATCCACGATTTCCCATTCTCTCCGGTATCGCCCATACGGAAAAAGCCTGGCATCGCATGACTGATTATATGGAGGAAATGGAATACGAGCTGAAATACGATCACCGTTTCGCCATGCGACCGGAATTGATCGAGGCGCAAGACCGCTATCGATATTTCATGCGTGCCTACCGAATGCCGGTTGAGTTCCGTAATGAAAGTGATGAATTACGGGAAGCTGAACTTCTCCGAGCCCGCCTGGCACTGAGAAAACTCAGCACCGAAGAAGATCCACTCACCATTTTCTCCTTTTATCCCGATGTCGCGATGATTAAGGAAGTGGGCTGGCCGATGCAGATCGGCGACGCCCTGTGTCTGCATGACGGGCAACTGAAATCAAGGGTTTGTATGGCGCAGGGCCGGCAGAACACCAATTACGGCATCAATCTCTACGCCTGCCACCCCTTCTTTATCCAGGGTATCTCGACCATGACCAACGGCGAAAATACCGCCTTCGTGCCCATCCGCGACTGGCTGCTCGGCAAAAATTTTGCCGGATATACCGGATATCACAGTGATAGTGAGGTTTTCACCCATATCCTCCATTACACCCTGAAAATGCTCAAACTTCCGCTGCAGGCCTATAAACACATCATAACCCCGCTCAGTAACGCCGAACTGGCCAAACACCCGCAGGGGGAGTTCCTCGCCGGGCTACGGCAAGTCTGCAAGCGCTTGATCATTGACGGCCCTAATGCGGTTATCGGCACGCTGCCCGACGAAACCAGTCTCTTGGTTATGGACCAGAAAAAACTTCGGCCGGCTATGGTCGGCGGAAGAGATGGTGTCTGGGGCATTGCCTCGGAGATGTGCGGAGTTCAAGCGATGATCCCGGACCGCGACCCTTCCCTTGATTTTCAGCCTATGCGCGAACATACGGTAATTATTCCCCCACATCGAAAGGAATTAGAAATATGGTCTCAGTACGATCCGTTTCCATTAGCCCTAGCAGCCTAACCCCGTCCGACCTGCCGTGGATTATCGAACATCGCGAAGACAGATGTACGCTCTGCGGCAACTGTACGGCAATTTGTCCAAAAGGCGCCATCCGTCTGGCACATATGCGCCAGAGGGTACCGAAGCTCGACGTCTTTAACAAGAAACGCGGCAACGACTATCGTACCTTTACCGGCATCCGGCAGGAAACCGATGCAGCCAAAATGTGCATCGGCTGCGGCATGTGTGCCATGGTCTGCCCCAATGAGGCGATCACCCCGGTTCCCGGTACCAACGAAAACCGCACCCTCTTTTTTGAAAACCGCAAAGGCGAACCGATGAAACGCGGTGGGCGGCGCAACGCCACCGGCCCGACCCTTCTTGACCGCATCATGTTCCATCGCATCTCCATGCTCACCGACCCGGCCCTCGACGCCGGTCGACATGAATTTACCACCACCACAACCCTTGGTCGCATTCTTTCTCCGGAAGAATTCCTGCAACGGACGGTAAGCGGCGGCTGGATACCCCCAACCCGGGAAATTTTTCCCTTTATTATCGGTTCGATGTCCTTTGGTGCCCTGTCGCCCAATATGTGGCTGGGCCTGCTCCAGGGTGTCGCCTATTGCAACGAAGTCCTCGGGCTGCCCGTCGTCATGTGTACCGGCGAGGGCGGCTGCCCGCCATGGATTCTGCGCAGTAAGTATCTGAAATATATCATCCTGCAGATCGCCTCCGGCTATTTCGGCTGGGATGAGATCATCCGGGCTATCCCTGAGATGCAATGCAATCCGGCGGCCATTGAAATCAAATACGGCCAAGGCGCAAAACCCGGCGACGGCGGCCTGCTCATGTGGCACAAGGTGTCAAAACTCATCGCTCGGTTGCGCGGCGTTCCCGAGGGTGTTGATCTGCCGTCGCCTCCGGTACACCAGACCCTCTATTCCATTGAGGAAAGCGTCATGAAAATGATGCAGACCCTTTCCATGGCCTTCCACCACAAGGTTCCGGTGTATCCGAAAATCTCCGCCTCGACCTCGGCCAAATCGGTGTTGAACAATCTGGTGCGCAACCCCTATGCCGCAGGACTGATGATCGACGGCATCGACGGCGGTACCGGGGCCGCCTATAACGTGTCCATGGATGCCACCGGCCATCCCATTGCCTCTTGCGTACGCGATTGTTATCTCGATCTTGCTAAGCAGGGGAAGCAAAACGAAATACCCATTTTCGCCGCCGGTGGCATCGGTAAAAACGGCAATGTCGCCCAGAATGGCATGGCCATGGTCATGCTTGGTGCTTCCGGAGTGCACATCGGCAAATACATGATGCAGGCAGCCGCCGGCTGTCTGGGAAATGAAAAGAACCGCTGCAACGTCTGCAACCTCGGTATCTGTCCGAAGGGTATCACCAGCCAGAACCCGAAACTCTATCGACGCCTCGATCCGGACAAGGTGGCCGAGAGGGTGGGTGAAGTCTTCATGTCGATTAATACTGAGGTGAAAAAAATCATGGCACCGCTGGGGCGCTCCCAGAGCTTGCCGATCGGCATGTCCGACGCCATCGGCATTGCCGATCAAGCGGCGGCCGACAGACTGCATATTCAGTATATTTGCTAAAAACAAATAAGCTAAAAGATTAAGGCGGTGTTGAGCAGAAGTCTCAAAAACCCTGCACCGCTTCTATAAGGAGTTTCCAGTGACTACAACGGTTGTAAAAGGGCATAATGAAAAAGGTCAGCGCCTCAGCTCGATGGACTTCGAGAAGCTGGTGCGGCAAGCTGCCACCTCGTCCGCCGACCTCCTGCTCGAGTCGTATGGCCAGCATAATATAGGAATTCGCCTGCAACGGCAGGATGGCCTGACGATTACCGTCAAGGGTCCCTCGGGGCAGCGTCTCGGCTGTATGGGGATGCCCGGCACGGTCATCATCTGCGAGGGCTCTACCTCCGATGACGTCGGTTATCTGAATATTGGAGCGGAGATAGCGGTTCTCGGCGATGCTACAAACGGCGTCTGTAATGCCATGGCCAATGGCAAGGTGTTTATCGGCGGCTCCATTGGTGCCCGTGGTCTGACCATGACCAAGTGGAACCCGGAATACACGAGACCTGAGCTATGGGTGCTCGGCTCCGTTGGCGATTCATTTGCCGAGTTCAATTGCGGCGGGGTCGCAGTGGTCTGTGGCTTCAATCCGAAAAACTCAGCCAACGTGCTCGGATACCGTCCCTGCGTCGGGATGGTTGGCGGGACCATATATTTCCGAGGAAACATTGACAACTCTTATCCGAAAACCAACGCCAAACTCGTTGCCCCGAGTGACGATCAATGGCAGTGGCTGAC
Source organism: Desulfobulbales bacterium (assembly GCA_038211245.1). Taxonomy (GTDB): domain Bacteria; phylum Desulfobacterota; class Desulfobulbia; order Desulfobulbales; family Desulfocapsaceae; genus Desulforhopalus_A. Next base: position 52,847 of record JBBQVT010000009.1, read on the forward strand.
GGCCAATATTGCTGGTTTTCTTGAAAAAATTCGCAGACCGGAACTGCATTCAACCCTCACCGCCCGCGAAGAATGGCATATCCTTATGCCCATTACTCCGCAGGAAAGGGCCCTGATGTTTTCCGGCCCCATGCCCATGGCCGAATTCAGAAACCAGCATTGGAACAAGGCCTTCGGCGGTGACCCCCTGCGGGATATCGCACCGGGGCTTGATCGCAGTCGCATCGACTTCATCGTCAGCGGCGAGTTGCGGCGGAAAAAGCCCTACTGGGCCAATTGTGAATCAGCGGCCCCGTGTACCTACTATTGCCCGGTGCACATCCCCACCGTCGACAGGTTGCGGCTCATCCGCGAAGGGCGAATCGATGAGGCCTACCAGCTCATCCTCCAATATACGCCACTGCCTGCCTCAGTCTGCGGCGCGGTCTGTCCCAATCTGTGCATGGAGAACTGCTCCCGAGGTGGAGTTGATGAACCCATTGACGTACAAATACTCGGTCGGGCGGTAAATAGTCTCGAACCACCGGCGGTCGCACCGTCGATCGGCAAAAAGGTGGCCATCATCGGTGGCGGACCAGCCGGCATGAATGTTGCTTGGCAGTTGGCCCTGGCCGGAATTGAGGCACACATTTTTGAACAGGATGACAAAATCGGCGGCAAACTTGCCCAGGTGATCCCTTGGGAACGTCTTTCCCAGGCGATCTGGGACCAGGAAGTAAAAAGATTCCTGGCAACGCCCAACATTGCAGCCAGCCTGGGTGTGATCATGACCCGGGAGAAATTTGCGAGCCTCATGAACGAATACGATTACCTCGTCATTGCCGTGGGAACCCACACCCCACGCCGGTTGCAATTCCCCGGCAATGAAAAGGTGCTGTCCGCCCTCGACTTTCTGAAGCAGGCCAAGAGCAGCGCGCCACCTGCCGTAGGCAAAGAAGTGGTGGTCATCGGCGCCGGTAATGTCGGCTGTGATGTCGCTTGCGAGGCGTATCGACTGGGAGCCGAAAAAGTCACTCTGGTCGATATCCAGAAGCCGCTAGCCTTCGGCAAGGAAAAGGTTGCCGCAGAGACACTAGGAGCTCAGTTTCGCTGGCCGGTGCTCACCCGCGAAGTGACCGATGCTGGACTTGTTACCGATGGCGGCGAACTCATTCCGGCCGAGACGGTCATTGTCTCCATCGGCGATGTCCCGGCATTGTCCTTTCTGCCGGAATCGGTTGAAACCGTTACCGTCGGCGGTGCCGCCTGGATTGCAACCGACAAGGCCCATGTCACCTCCGACAAGCGGATACTGGCGGTAGGCGATGTCGAGAGACCCGGACTTGCCACCAACGCCCTGGGCGCCGGCAAGACCGCCGCCGAATACATTATCGCCCACTGCAAGGGACTGGAATGGAAACCCTTTGCTAAACAGGTTATTCCGCAAAAGGCGCTGACCATCACCCATTATATCCCGATGGAGACAGGGAATTCGCAACAGGATCAGGCAGATCGGTGTCTGTCCTGCGCCTCATGCCGTGACTGCCATCTCTGCGAAACAATCTGTCCGACCGGGGCAATCAGCCGTCGCGACATC
>JBBQVT010000010.1:0-53883 GCA_038211245.1 Desulfobulbales bacterium
GCCTTCGGGGAGGTGTAGAATTTCGCGGCAAGCCCCGTCCAGTCGTACTGGGTTATCAACCAACGACGCGCAGCCATCATCGTTTCGGCTGGTTCCGCGCCGCGTGGACAATCGGTGTTGCAATCACCGCAGTAATAGCAGAGCCAAGGCTCCGGTGATTCCAAAAGCTTATCTCGCAGGCCGAGTTGGAGATAGCGGTAGATTTTTCGGGGGAAGGTGTTTTCCCCAGCAGACAAAGGACACGCCGATGCGCAGTTACCGCATTGCATGCAGGCTTCCATGTCCTTGGCCCCGAGCCTCTTGACCTCGTCGTACAAATTTGGATTGATACTGTTTTTCTTCACATCTTTCCCCTTGAAAGACCACAAAAATCATGGGCGGAAGGAAATTGCTTCTCAGACTGCCCGAAAAGCTTGTTATCAAAACGCAAACACCTCTTAGTTAAGCTGAAAGCATCTATGTATTTCGTACTGCGACAATGTGGCGATTTTGGCGTATGTATAGAATCAGGGTGTATTGCACGATTTTCATTTCTTCTGACAATGTATTACTTGTCCCCATTCCCTGGTGCGACAATGTCGTATTTTTTGCTTATGCACACAACGAAAATTTGCCGTTCCCTGAAGAAAATTTATCACCACAATGTATCATGTGTCTCCTTGTCCAATACTACAATGTAGTGTTTTTAACTTATGCACATAATGCAGGCAAGCCAATGTTTGCGGGATGCTATTCCCATAGAGTATCACAACATTAATTACTGATTACGACAATGTAGTATTATTGTCTTATGCACATAATGTTAGCAAAAAACAACTAAGCCGAAAAGTGCCACAATGTAACCATCAGTATACAAAAGATTGCTACAAAGTAGTATTTCTAGCTTATGCACATAAATACTATTTAAAACAAGTTGCGGAAAATAGCAAGGGTAAATCAAAAAATAATGCAAAAATGAACTGGACGGCTGTAGCATTAAGACTCTTCCCGAGTCATTGACGATCTATTGGGCAAAATGGGCAGGGTACCTCTAAAAAAATGAAGGTCAATAAATACCAGGTGTGAAATTCATGTGCCTATAATTACGGTATTTCATGTCATGAAGATTTGGATTTGTCGAATTGGCTGCAGGTTTTTGAGGGTTTGATTGTCTCCTCTGGCCTGATTTTACCGTTTGCAGATAGCGCAAATGTTAGTCGTTGTGCGACTCACGGTAGTTGTTGTGCGGTCCACCAATGATGTCAAGTCAGGTATCTCATGTAGAAGGTTGATGAAAGAGGAGAGGTAGTGCTCGTTTGTATCACACGCTTGAGAAAAGAATGGGTATGATTGCCATAAGTGTAGCGCAAAGGTCCGACATCCGCAAGTCAGTGAAAGAATGCTGTGCTATGGTGTGACGTTGAGTGCTGGGTGGAAAATTCCATACCACAACGGACATGATATAGAACAACATCAAATATAAAAACAAATAGTTATCAGTGAAAATTTGGCAAGGAATCATCTTTACCGAGAAGACTTGAGGCGATCAAGGGTAATTTTATTTAGTAATTCCTCTTGCTTTTTTAGTCGGCATGCTATACGTATGTCGTATAAGGTTATGTACATATGCAAGAAATACGACTCTGTAGTAGTGGTAGGAAAAATGAGTACTACAGCGTCGTAGAAAAAGCAAATTCCTTGCTGAGTGCCTATTCTACAAGGAAAACGAAAAATATACTACTCTGTGGTAAATGAATATGATTTTTTTGCTGCGTCGATATAATGTGCATATGCCTAAAATACTACTTTGTCGCACAACGCAAGAACAAGACAGTTTGCAAAATTAGCATTTTTTCCAATTCAAGTATGAGGCGAGTAGACAACCGATGTCCTCAGATCTTTTCGACACAGTCGCAAAAAAAGACCGGCGGGGACACAATCTCAAGCGTGGAGGTAGAAAAATGAAAAAAATTGAAGCGTTAAACGAAGTAACGAAAATGTGGACATGGCTCTATAAGCATCCGGCACATGACAAAACATATTATGTCAAGCATGTCGCCAAACTGGGTAAGCCGTGGAAGAACAACTGTCCGGTCTGCGAACTGGCCGAAGATACCTGTTCCAACTGCCTGATGACTTGGGAGGAGCAGAAAGGAACGTTCTGTACAGATCCTGAATCGCCTTTTCGAAAATGGCGAGAGACGACTTTAGATAATCCGGACTATCGGACCTTGTATGCCGGCGATATCATCGCCATGGCCAAGAGGATAAGCGGGGGCTTAAGCCCTTCTGTTTGAAAACAGGAATTTCCGCCGGCAGTTACACGAGCAGACAAAATGAAGGCAATCTCAAACGCGGAGGTAAAAAAATGAAAGTACATGAAATGTCAAAAGAAATGGTGAAGATGTGGACTTGGCTGTATAAACATCCGGCGCATGACCGAGAATACTATGTCAACCATGTAGCTAAGTTGGATAAGCCGTGGAAAAACCTCTGCCCACTCTGCGATATGGAATTGACAGGTGATAAATGTACCAAGTGCTTGATGGCGGAAGAGGGTCAAAAAGTAACCTTCTGCTCCGACCCGGAATCGCCATTAAGTAAATGGAAAGAGACCAATACCAACAATCCGGACAATCGAACCTATTTTGCAGGTGAGATTATTGCCATTGCTCAGAAACTCATGGGGAAGGCGGGTGGTTCTGCTTGAGCCGTCAAGTGGAGATAATCGACCCCGGTCTTAAGAACCGGGGTTGATACAGGAGAAAATGGGGGTTCCACCGGCAATCCAGAGATGGTCCAGCAAACTGGCCCAAGGCAAGGGCATTGATCCGGCGAATGTTTGTTGTCGGCGCAATGCGCATGCATCCTGCGAAATCGTCTGGTGCGTGATTTTTACAGAGAGTGAAGAGAGGAACTTTTATGAACAAAGATGAATTTGTTCCGGCAAGAAGAAAGCTCAATAAAACGCAGCAAAAGCTGGCGGAACTCCTTGGGGTATCGGTTAAAACGATACACAGCTATGAACAAGGACGCAGGGCGATTCCATCGCATATCGAAAGGCAAATTTTCTTTCTTCTCAGTAATCAGCGAAGCAGAAAACAGAATCTGATCCCTTGTTGGGAAAAGAAACAATGTGCAAATAAGGAAAAATGCCCCGCCTGGGAGTTTCAGAGCGGCCATTTGTGCTGGTTTCTCTGTGGAACGAAATGCGATTGCACGGCTGAGTCTTCACGCCAGGATAAGTTGCAGAATTGCCGTAGTTGCAGAATATTCACTTCCCTGCTTGAATAGAAGGCGGAGGGCAGGGTTTTCCGACCTTTTAGGCTATTTTAACAACGCTTTGAAAATGTCACACTCTTTGCAGAGTTCCAATTTTTCTTTGTGGCAGGCATCTTGCGCACAGTTGCACAATGTGCCGCAGAGAAACCAGCATAGATGACCACTTTGGAATTCCCAGGCTGGGCACTGCTCTTTAATATCGCACAGTTTTTTCTCCCAGCAGGGCGTCAAGGCATCGTTTCGGCCCCTTTGATTGATCAATAAAAAATACAGATGTCGCTCAATGTGCATGGGTATCACACGCCAACCTTGTTCATAGCTGTGAATTGTCTTGAGCGACATCCCCAGGATTTCCGCCAATTGTATTTGGGTCTTGCCAAGCTTTTTTCGTAAAATCTTGAAATCTTCTTTGTTCAAAGCAGAACCTCAATCCTTGGTGGGAATCTGAAATATAAACAGCAATGATAACCAGTACCGAAAGAGTAAGCACAGTTCATAAAAATACCAGATCTTACAAAAATCGGCTGTCAGTTTCCTATTTCAGCAGATCTTTAATTATCTCGCAGGAACGGCATTTTTCACTCTTTTCTTCGAGGGTGCAACCCTGGGTACATTCACACATGGTGCCACAAATGAACCAGCACATATGCCCGGTTTGAAACTCCCAGGCCGGACATTCCTCCTTTACCCCACACTCGACAATATCCCAGCACATCTCGCCGTTTATGTAACTCCCCCTTTGATTGCTGAGGAGAAACCACAACTCACGTTCGATATACGCCGGAATATTTCTTGAGCCCTGCTCATACGCTTGAACCGTCTTTAAAGCGAGTCCGAGTAGCTCGGCTATTTCCTTTTGGGTCTTTCCGAGCCTTTTCCTGGCGTTAAAAAAGTCTTCAATTTCCAAGTGGACCTCCTTTCAATCAGAAATAATCATAGTGGTAGTATATACTACAAATGACTGGATGACTCAAGCAGCATTCACGGCTTGGAACGAAAGGAGTACCACTCGGTTGGGTATATGGACTATGGAAGAGGGGGCGGGTAAGCAATGATCAAGAAGAATGACATCGGTCCGGTTGTTGCAACTTATCTTCCTGTCTATATGGGGTTCACACCTTGCATGCCCTGGCCTTTGGCAATGACTTGAGGGCGTCTGCACCCAGTTGCCGGTAGTCGAGTTGTTGCTCCAGGGCAACATCTGAGGCAATGGCCAGGCAACAATTTTTTAAATGTTCGTTTCAGTATGTTTCAAAATGGTGCGTGGGAGCCAACACGTTACGTCGATTGCAGCCGGCGAAGTGTCTGTCTGCTCGGATAATGCGTCGAATGAAGCAAAATTGAAGATCTATCGCCATAATATTATTACGTTATATTGATATATTATGAAATTGTGCAGGGTGTGCTGTTGCAGCTCCGAAAGGAGGATCGACCGTAAAAACGGAGGCGATTCTCGCGGGTGTGTATGAAACGTTTTGAACTTTATTGGAACTGAACGGCCCCGTCTGTTTCAGCATAGTCGTCCTTGAAAATTGGCGATATTATGTAATATTACGTTAAATTAATATCTTAGCATATGTTTCTGAGTGGCTATTCAGAATGGCATGGTGTTTGCTTTTTGTGACACCATAGTTTCATAGTTTCCATGCTCAGCTTACCGGATACAAGGCTGATGTGGCGGCCGCTTTAAGAGATCAATGCTCTGAAATGTGAGAATATTTTGAGATAACCGTTGTTTGAATAATTTAAAAGGAGGAATATGAAAAGCTTATTGAGTATTTCAAAAAGCAGTATGGCCTGGGGGGGGGGGGGGATGGCATTTCTGCTTCTACTGCTCATTGCCCCGGCCATGGCCTTTGCGGCGGGGGTGCATGGCGGGGAAATCGATCCCAACGTGCCGATTCTTTTCGGTATTCGCGTCGAGTTTATCCTCTTTGCCCTGGTGCTCCTCGGGGTCGCCCTGTTTCATGACAAGACCTTTTATGTCGCGGTCACCGGCCTTGTGGTCATTACCCTCTTTAAACTCTTCTTTGATGACGGCTTTCACCTGGTTGAACATCTCATCGGCCAGACCCCGATGGTCGATCAGCTTCTCGACAAACATGCACGTCAGGGTGAATGGCCGATTGTCTTAAACCTCCTTGGTTTGCTGCTTGGTTTTGGTATTCTCGCTAAGATCTTCGAGGAATGCGGGGTCCCCGAGATCCTGCCGAAGTATCTGCCCACCGGCTGGATGGGACCCGCTGTCCTCCTGGTCTTTGTTGCTATTATCTCCTCCTTCCTTGATAATATCGCGGCCGCCTTGATCGGTGGTACCATCGCTTTGGTTGTTTTCAAAGGCAAGGTCCATGTCGGCTATATCGCCGGTATCGTTGCCGCCTCCAATGCCGGCGGTTCCGGTTCCGTAGTCGGTGACACCACTACGACCATGATGTGGATCGACGGCGTTAGCCCGTTTGATGTTCTGCATGCCTTTATCGCCGCTGGTGTGGCTCTGGCGATTATCGCTTTTTTTGCCGGCCATCAGCAGTTTAAACTGCAACCGATTGTTGTAGCGGACACCAGCCATGTAAAAGTTGACTTTTTGAAAATCGTCATCGTTATCATGATCCTGGTCGGGGCGATTCTCACCAACTACTATCTGGACATGCCCGCTCTCGGTGTTTGGGCGGCTATTCTTCTTGGCGCTCTTCTTCGGCCGATCCCCTGGAAAGAAGTGCCGGCCTCGATCATGGGCACCATCTTTCTCTTGAGTCTCGTCATGTGTGCTTCGCTCATGCCGGTTGAGACCCTGCCGGATGCCTCATGGATGACCGCCTTCGTCCTCGGCTTTGTCTCCGCCGTCTTTGATAACATTCCGTTGACCAAACTCTGCCTGGTCCAGGGTCACTACGACTGGGGTATGTTGGCCTACTCGGTCGGCTTCGGCGGTTCGATGATCTGGTTCGGCTCTTCCGCCGGTGTGGCCATTACCAATAAATTTCCCGAGGCCCGCAATGTCCTGCTTTGGGTACGTAAGGGCTGGCACGTGACTCTTGCCTATATCGTCGGTTTCTTCGTCCTCTTCTTTGTCTGGGGCTGGCATCCGAGTGACAACAGGCTGCATAAGGAGCCGGCGATGAACTGTCCGGTTGAAAACTGCAAGGCCAAAAAGATAGCCATCGCCACGCAAAACATCAAAGTTCCTGCGGCAGTTGAAAAAGCTGCCCCGAAAAAGCAATAAGACCTCATTTTAGGGAGGTGTTCAGTCTGCAAGGCACCTCCCGGAAATATTTAACCACAAAAAAGGATAGATACCATGACAGAAAAATTGAAAGCCAAGGTGCTGCTGGTTGACGACGAGGAGGATTTCCTGTCAACGCTGGCCGAACGGTTGGAGACCAGGGGCTTGAAGGTGACTACCGCCAACAGTGGCGAACTGGCCCTGGCCAAGGTTGAAGGGGAAGGGTTCGATCTGATCATTCTCGATCTCGCCATGCCGGGCATGGACGGTCTTGAAACCCTGAAACGGATCAAAACCAAGCAGCCGGAGGCGGAAATCATCATCCTCAGCGGCCAGGGTTCGATCAAAACCAGCATCGAGGCGATGAAGCTCGGGGCTGAAGACTTTATGGAGAAACCGGTGAATATCAACGAACTCCTCGACAAGATCAGCGAAGCCAAAGACAAGCGCATGTCGATCTTGGAACAAAAGAGCGTCAAGGATATCGAGAAGATACTGAAATCGAAGGGCTGGTAATAAAGCTGGTCGGCCGAGGTCTTTGGAGCCCTCGGCGATAAACTTATCGCAATGAACGGCAAGAAGCCAAGAGAGGATGGAGAACATGTCATCAACATATGTGGAAGCAGCGGAGGTCAAGGCCCCGTTTGACTGGAAAAGGGTGTTTTTCCTTTTTCTTGGAGTAGCTCTGTTTTGTATTATCTATTACGCCCCGGCCTGGCCCGATGCCATTGATCCGGCCGGTAAACATTTTGCCCTTTCGGTACAGGGCAAAGGTGCCTTGGCGGTCTTTGCTCTCGCCGCCACCTGGTGGATTTTCGAGGTACTGCCGATAGGTGTTACCGGTATCGCCATCGGCGTTGTCCAGGCTATGTTTCTTATCCGAAAGCCGGAAGTCGCCTTTAAAGATTTTATGGACCCCTCTGTCCTTTTTATCTTCGGCTCCATCGTCATCGGTCTGGTCTTTACCAAGAGCGGCTTGACCAAGAGGATGGCCTATAAGATGCTGTCGATTGTCGGTGAGAAGACCAGCATGATCTACCTCGGCTGTTTTGTCATGACCGTGGCGCTCACCCATATGATGGCTCATACCGCTGTGGCTGCGACCATGTTCCCGCTCCTCATGGCCATCAATGCCCTTTATTCGGATAATGACCTGCCGACCAAATTCGGCAAAGGCCTTTTTATCGGCATGGCCTATGTCGCCGGTGCCGGTAGTATCATCACCCTCCTTGGTTCCGCCCGTGCCGCCGTGGCTATCGCCTTTTTTAAAGAGATGACCGGCAAAGATGTCAGCTTCTTTGAGCTGACCTACTACTTGTTACCTCTGGGCTGGTTGATGACTTTTCTGATTTGGGGGATGATGATGGTACTCTGCAAGCCGGAACGGGCGGTCATCCCGGGATTGAAAGAACGGGCCAAACGGATGTACACTGAATTGGGAGGATGGGGAAGAAATGAGATCCTTACCCTGGTTATCGTCCTTTCGGTCATCGCCCTGATCGCCGCAAAAAACTGGGTTCCTGCCCTGAAAAACATCGACAAGACCGCGATTCTTCTTTCTTCCACCCTGCTGTTCTTTGTCCTCAATATCCTGAAAGTCGAAGACCTCGAAGACATTCCTTGGAACATTATTCTCCTCTTCGGCGGTGCGATGTCCATTGGATTCTGTCTCTGGCAGACCCACGCCGCCGAATGGCTGGCGGTCAACTGGCTGGCTCTATTTAAAGAGGCATCGGGGGTAGTATTTATTCTCGGTATCGCCTTCTTCGTCATGGTTATGACCAACTTTATCATGAACGTTGCCGCCATCGCCATCTCCCTGCCGGTTGCCTTGGTTATTGCCCCGTATCTCGGCGTAGCCGGGGAGGTTATTTTCTATGCATCGCTGGCGACTGCCGGTATGCCGTTTTTCCTCTTGATCGGCGCCGCGCCAAACGCCATCGCCTACGGCTCCAAACAGTTCACCGCCGGAGAGTTTTTCCGTTACGGTCTCATGGCAAGCGTTGTCCTGATGGTCGCCGTATGGCTGTGTGTGCAGATCCTCTGGCCGATCATGGGCATGCCGATTTTACTGGCTAAGTAATTCCTTTCGGGTAAAACAGCGGCGACCGGATACGTGTCCGGTCGCCGCCATCTCATTCTTTTTCCTTTGCAATTGTAAATTTTCTTTTTAATCTGTTTCCAAGGTGATGATTTTGGGCAAGACGCGAAAGATGAAGGTTCTGGTCGTCGATAATGAGGTTGAGTTTGCCTCTACTCTGGCCGAACGTCTACGGTTACGGAAGATCGACGCGGAAAGTGTCTTTTTCGGTGAAGACGCACTGCCCGCCGTTGCTCGCTTTCAGCCGGACGTTATCATCCTCGATCTCGATATGCCCGATATCACCGGCCTTGAAGTGTTGTCCCGGGTAAAAAATGTCGATCCGGCCATTGAGGTGATTCTCCTCACCGGCCATGGCTCCTTTGATGCAGGCATCACCGGCATGGAACTCGGTGCTTATGACTATCTTATCAAGCCGGTCGATTTGAGCCAGCTCATGGAAAAGATCACTGAGGCCTATAAAAAACGTAAAAGCGCCTAAGCCCGCTAGGTTTTCCAATTCTCTCCCCCTTCATTTTTCTTTAGAGTTGCATTGCAAGGATTTCTCTGCTTTGCTATGACAGTTGCTTTATCCGTGCTTCGGCGTGTGCTTCTGCCGTCAATGCTCATGATGGAACGTGTGTAAGTCGATGATGCGAAAAACCTTTGCCGTGCCCGGAGTAATTGCCCTGGATGACCTGTTGGCCGGGTTTCCCCATGCCACGGCCTGTCTTGATGAGGGCTTTAAAATCGTTGCCGTCAACCACCTGTTTGAGGCTTTGACCGGGTATGGCCGCGAGGCTGTGGTTGGGGTCTATGGCGATTTTATTGTTCGCAGCAATATGGGCAACAACCGTGGGCAAATTTTTCAAAGGGTGGCCGAAAGCGGCGAGGCGGTAACTATCGATGGCGATATCATCAACCGCAGTCGCAAAAAAGTACCGGTGCGCTTTACCGTTTCCCTGTTACACACCAAGCGAGGTGGTCGGTCGAAGGGTTTACTGATGGTTCTTGAGGATATCTCCGTCCAGCAGAAAACATCGCAGGCCACCCTATTCGGCGGTGACAGGGCTGCCGATATCATCGGTCACAGCCCGAAGATGCAGGCGGTTTTCGACATCCTGCCGCTTATGTCGCATACCGAGGCCTCGATCCTCATCACCGGTGAGACCGGCACCGGCAAGGACAAGATCGCCGAGACCATTCACCGCAACTCGTCGCGGGGTAAATACCAGTTCGTCAAGATCAACTGCGGCGCCCTGCCGGTGGAACTGCTCGAGTCGGAGCTGTTTGGCCATGTTAAGGGGGCCTTTACCGGGGCGGTACGCGACAAAGCCGGGATGTTCAAGATGGCCGACAAGGGCACGATTTTTCTCACCGAGATCGGCGATATGCCCTTGTCGCTGCAGGTGAAACTGCTGTCGGTCCTTGATGACCGGGCCTTCTATCCGGTCGGTGGCGAGCGTAAGGAAAAGGTCGATGTCCGGGTCATTGCCGCCACCCACCGGTCCCTCCGCGACCAGGTGCAGCGAGGAGCATTTCGCGAGGATCTGTTCTATCGCCTCAATGTCCTGCATATTCATCTACCGCCGCTGCGCGAGCGGGAAGGGGATATCCGATTTCTCCTCGATTATTTTCTCCAGGATTATGCGACGAGACTAGGTAAGGAAGTGCAAATCTTTTGCAAAGCAGCCCTGCACCATCTCCTTGATTATTCCTACCCCGGTAATGTTCGGGAATTACGCAATATCGTTGAATATTGCGCTAACGTCTGCCGCAAACACGATATAAACAAGGAAGATCTGCCGCGCTACCTTTTTGAACGTTCGCTTGCCCGCCGGCAAGACGGCGACCCGGGGGGAGCGGTGCCGACGATTGCGGCTGCCGAAGCGGTGCACAGGGTAAAGACGGTCGAAAAGGCAGAACCCTCTGTCGTCGCAGCAACCGGGCGACGTGCCGACGGCGACAACTGGACGGCGATTGAAAAGGAGATGATTCTTCAGGCGCTCACCACCGGCAAGGGCAACCGGCAGAAGGCAGCGGAACTGCTTGGCTGGGGGCGGACCACCCTGTGGCGCAAGATTCGCCAACATGGTCTGGTATGAGAAAATGAAAGCTCCGATGAAAGACAAGATAAAGATCCTTATCACCACCCAGGGAGATTTTGTCGCCCAGCGTTTCGATCTTACATCCGAGGTGGTCATAGCCACCGTCGAACGCGGCGAAGCGGTTGACAAGCCGCGAACTATTATCATGGATCGACCATCGCCGGAAGACCTTTGTAATATGATAATGGAGGAAAATGTCGCGCTGGTGATCTGCGGCGGCATTGAAGATCGACACTATCAGTTTCTCACTTGGAAGAAGATCCGGGTTATCGATTTTGTCATCGGTGACCACGAATCGGCCTTGCAAAAGGCGATAGCCGACGATCTCAAGCAAGGCGACATGCTTCCTCTAAGCCGTGGGGATTTGAGTTTGTGACAGGAAAAAGAATTGTGATCAATGCCGAATTCACTTTAAATACAGCATGGTTTGAGGCTTGCCACTCAAAAAAAAACGGATAGCGACATGGAAAACAACTACTACAAAAGAGTCTGGCTGCGACTGATTGGTGTTTTCTCTCTCCTGATCACCGTACCGGTGGCGATTCTCGTTCTGGTGACCACCAATAGTCTGCGGGATGCAGCGATCGAGAAAGTCGAGATATCCCTCGGGCGGCTGATCGAGCACAAAAAGGATGTGATCACCCTTTATCTTAAGGAAAAGGAAGATCTTCTGGCCATGATGGTCGGCATGTATCCGATCTCCTACCTAGGGCGCCAGGAGAACCTCAACACTCTTTTTATGGCCGTTAATAAAACCGGCAGCATTGTCGATCTCCACGTCATCGATTCTTCAGGTAAACAATTGGCCTATGTCGGGCCCTATGCGCAAAGTCTTGTCGGTAAGAGCTACCATGATGCCCAATGGTTTCAGGATGTGCTGATCAAAGGCAGCCATGTCAGCGATGTCTTCCTCGGTTTCCGCAAGATTCCGCACTTCGTGGTAGCGGTCTCCGATCCGCTGAAGACCTATGTACTCAGGGCAACGATCAATTCCGAGCAGTTCAATAAGCTTCTCCTCAGCACGCAGGTCGGTCCGCACGGCGATACCTTCATCGTCAATCGGGACGGTACACTGCAGACCCCCAGCCGGGCCGGGTTGAGCGAATTAGGCAACGAAGACCGGCTCCTCCTTGAACACCATGAAGGCACTGCCATTTTCCAGAGGGAAGAAGATGTCTTTGTGCGCGGTGACGACAAGGTAGTGGACGACTCAGGCGGTACGTCGATAAGCACGAGAGAAGAGAGTATTGTTGCCACAAGATGGGTGAAAGACGGCCAGTGGTGCCTCTTTGTCAAGGCCTTGATCAAAGATTCGCTCGGACCGTTTCACCAGGTCCGCAACAATATCATCATGGTAATTATTGCCACAAGTGTCGTCTTCTTTGCCATTGCCGTTCTTCTCATCAACTATTTTCTCAAGCGGATCGAGGGAGAGGATCTCCGGCGGACCGAACTTGGTCACCAGATGGTGCAGATGGAGAAGATGGCTACAGTTGGCAGGCTTGCCGCCGGTATCGCCCATGAGATTAACAATCCGCTGCAGATGATCACCAGTCAGGCCGAATGGATCGGCGAGCTCCTGCCGGAGGAGGAGCCGGGAAAGGTCAAAAATCTCGACGAATATTTAAAGGCCATAGCGCAGATTAAACAGCATGTTCGCCGGGCCGGAACCATTACCCACAGGCTTCTTGGATTCTCTCGCAAGATATCGGCGGAAAAAGAGAATGTCCGGATCAACGAGCTGATCGAAGAGACCATTTCCTTTGTGGAAAAGGAAGCCGGGTATAACAATATCTCGATCGTCAGGACCTATGCCGAGGATCTTCCCGGTATAATGACCGATGGCCCACAACTGCAGCAGGTGTTTCTCAATCTTATCAATAACGCCATTGATGAAGTCGGCCAGGGTGGAATTATCGAGATCCGCACGGAGGTACAAGACAATAAATTAATCGCCGAATTTGCCGACAACGGTCGCGGCATCAAAGCGGAAAATCTGAAACGAATCTTCGATCCATTTTTTACTACCAAGGATCCGGGTAAGGGAACCGGACTCGGGCTTTATATCAGTTATGATATCGTTAAGAAACTTGGCGGCACAATCAGTGTCGCCAACAGGAACAGCGGAGGCGCAGTTTTTAGCATTGTTCTGCCTCTTACCAAGCCCGGTTCCGGGCGGTGATCGGCAGCAATGGGTGCTTGCGCAAGAAAAATTAACACAATCCAAAAAGGAGAAATGCCATGAGAGAATTCAACGTATTAGTGGTCGATGATGAACAGGAATTTCGTGATATCACCATTAAGAGACTGGAGAAGCGAGGATTAAAGGTTCAGGGTGCGGAGAGTGGGGAAAAGGCTTTGCAGATCCTCGAACACAGTTACACCGATGTCGTACTGCTTGATGTGAAAATGCCGGGATTGGACGGTATTGAGACCTTGCGACGAATTCGCAGCATGAAACCTCTGGTTGAGGTGGTGTTGCTGACTGGTCACGCCTCGGTCGATTCGGGAATTGAAGGCATGAAACTCGGAGCCTTTGATTATTTAATGAAACCTATTGAGCTTGAGCCGCTTCTCGAAAAGCTTGCCGACGCTTTTGAAAAGAAACGCCTGCACCAGGACAAGATCGAACAAGCGCAAATAAAGAAGAATATGTCTAAGCCTGCTTAGTCCTCCCTGCACGAGGACTTTTGGGTAATAATTTCATTGAGGGGCTGTAAAGAAATGGCTGAAATGGCAGTAGTTATTTCTTAACGGCCCCTAACCATTTTAACTGGATAAAATATCAATTATTAATGCGATGATTATAATTGCCGCTCAATCTGCTTACGTGTATTTGATTACCAAAATCATTTTGGAAAAGAGAGAGCTGGAACGAAGAATAGGCCAATTAGAGGGGGAACTGCAAATGTGCACATCAGGAAAAATACGAAACGAAAAAGCTGAATAGCAAACCTCATAATAGATGACCCTAGCCGACCTCCCTCCCGCTTGTCTGGCCGATACTCCGGTTGTAACGTTTTACCGATACCAAGACTATCTCTTAAATAAATCGACATTGCCTTGACACTTCCTGCCATTTCATCGCATGATTGAGCTATGCGTCGACAATGCTCGGGGCAGGACGGTGTCGGCAGATTTTCCGGAACGCGACAGTGGAACATTAAGGATCGGGCATGGTTATAGCGAATCTTCTGGCTGTTGATGATGAACCGAGTCTCTTGCAGTTGTATGTGCGACGGCTGACGCGTCAATCATACAAGGTATTTGCCGCAACCTCAGGGGCGGAGGCCCTGGCGATACTGCAGACCGAGGACATTGATGTGCTTATCACCGATTTCAATATGCCCGGCATGGATGGCTGTGAACTCATTACCCGGGCCGCCAAACAATTTCCTATACTGCAAAGCATTGTTGTCACCGGCTTCAGTGATATCAAAACGGCGATCAGCACCATGGGCGCCGGGGCATTCAACTATCTGCAGAAACCTGTTGATTTTGTCGAACTGGGGGTCGTCATTGAAAAAGGTCTGGAGAAGCGTAAGCTGCTTCAGGACGTGCAAAATAAGCAGCAGCAGCTGGAGGAATATCGCCGTAATCTTGAAGAGCTGGTAGAGAAACGAACGGCCGCTCTCAGTGCCGCAAACCGACAGCTGCAGAGGGAAATCGACGAACGCCGAACCTTGGAAAACTCCCTCCGTGAGGCCAAGGCCCTGGCCGAAAATGCCAATAAGGCCAAGAGCGAGTTTTTGGCCAATATGAGCCATGAGATTCGCACACCGATGACCAGTGCCATCGGTCTGCTCAATCTTGTCCTTGACACCGAGCTGCTCCCCAAACAGAAAGCCTATCTGGAAATGGCGCGGGTTTCAACGGCGGTCATGCACAACCTTCTCAGCGATATTCTCGATCTCTCAAAAATTGAGGCGGGAAGGCTGCATCTTGAACAGCTATCCTTTAATCCGAGAAAAGTAATTTTCTCGGTCATCGATTTGCAGCATTTTCAGGCACAGGAAAAAACCATACAACTCATCAGTGACATCCCTGACGAGGTGCCGGTTGCAGTAGTTGGTGATCCGAACCGCCTGCGGCAGATCATTTTGAATCTGGTGTCGAACGCCATCAAGTTCACCCAATATGGTGCGGTTACCTTGACCTGCAAACTTGAGGCCGAAGAAAATCCGCAAGAGCAACACGTTATGCTGCATTTTTCGGTTCGTGATAGCGGTATTGGTATTGAAAAAGACAAGATATCCCTCATTTTTGAAGCCTTTACCCAGGCCGATAGTTCAACGACCCGCAAATTCGGGGGAGTCGGGTTAGGCCTGAATATTTGCAGCAAGCTGGTGGCCATGATGGGTGGGCGCATCTGGGTTGAAAGCCAACCAGGGCAGGGAAGCACTTTTCATTTTATCTGTCGGTTCGGCACTGAGGCGGTGAAAATCGACAAAGCCGATGAGGCAAGTGCGGGGATGCATGTTTCTGTCGTCGAGTTTCGGGACGGGAGCGCCGGGACCGTTCTGGTGGTGGAGGATGATAAAACCAACCAATTGGTTATTCGTGAAATCCTTGAACATGAAGGCTATTCCGTCGTCAATGCCGCAGACGGGGAGGCCGCTCTGAAGGAGTGCGCCAATCGGTCTTTTGATTTGATGTTTTTGGATCTGAGGCTGCCGGGGATGGATGGTTACCATGTTGTCCGGCACATTCGCGAGCGGGAATCGATGGCCGGAACAGGAGCAGATCAATGTCTCCCGATCATCGCCTTAACCGGTCTGGCCGGCGAAAGCGAAAAGCAGCGATGCCTCCGGGCCGGGATGAATGATTTTCTCGCCAAGCCTTTTGCTGTCGATCAGTTTACTGCCAAAGCGCGCAAATTTATCGGCGCCCGGGTGCGCAAGGGGCTGTTGCCAACCAGGGGGGAAGGGCGGGGAGCGCCAAGCGCCTTCGTCTTGACCGGGGAGATATTTAATGAAAGGGATGCATTACAGAAGTCTTCCGGCAAGAGCGAGGTGATGCTTGAACGACTGAAAAATTTTTTGCAAGACACTCCGCAAACCATTGCGCTGCTCAAAAAAGCCGATGTTGCCGAGGGGCGCGACCATCTTTTTGAGCAGGAAGTGCATGGCCTGAAGGACAAGGCCATGGAGCTCGGGGCAACCAGTCTTGCCGATGAACTCTTTAGTCTCTTGATGCAGATAAGGAAAAAGCAGGATGTCCAAAGTCAGATAGACAATTTGACCCTTGAATTTGCACGGTTCCGACAGGAACCGAGGGTCCGGCAGTTGCTCCAGAGAGTGTGATGCACCCCAACCGATCCTCATCACTTCAAGCAAAGTTGTTTGAGGATCTTAAGCCTACGGAGAATGAGAATGGCAAATGAACAAAGTTCGAAATTGAAAATCCTCATAGTCGAAGATGATTTTATGGTCAGGCAAGTACTTCGCGATATTCTTGAGGAGTATGGCGTTGTCGATATTGTCGTCAACGGCGAAGAAGCAATTCAGGCCTTTCGCGTTGCCTGGCGTAAGGATGAGCCCTATGATCTCCTTTGCATGGATATCATGATGCCGATAATGGATGGCAATCAGGCTTTGATCAAAATCCGTGAGGTTGAGACCTCCATCGGCATCACTGGTTCCAGCGAGGTCAAGGTGATCATGATTTCCGCCCTGGATGATGTCAAGACGGTAGTCAAGTCGTATGCCAAGGGGGGAGCCACATCCTATATCGTCAAACCGATTGAAAAGGAGCGACTGATCGGTGAGATGCGGGCTATCGGCTTGCTTGTCTGAGCTGTAGGGTGGGTGATAAGTGGTCGCTTTCTTCGGGGGGTCCTAAAAAAGGCTCTTTCCAACGAAGAGCCACCTGATCCACTGCTCAAAAACTCCCCTTTCAAAGTACTTTTATCTGCTATTCGCCGATTTGCCTGCCCGGGGAAATCAATTCATAATGAAAGAGTAACCCATTCTAAAAATAACGAGGATATAAAGAGACTCCACTGCTGTTTGACATGTTTTCAACTAAAGGAGCTTTTTATGCCGCTTTTTTTCTGGGATACGAAATTTAGCGTCGGCCATGCAACGATCGATCGCCAACATAAAGAATTATTGAATATTATGAATCAGATGGAGAGTCTTCTTGTGACCTCTCCAGGGAATTTTGATCGAATTGTCCGTCTGGATATCTTGACGAAGCTTTTGGATTTCACCTTAAAGCACTTCAGGTTGGAGCAGAAGATAATGCTGGAATTCGAATATCCCGTCACTGAAGCCCATAGGCACTGGCGAAGTCATAAAGATTATGATGCAACCTTCTACACCCTCTACCGAAAACTGCGCGCCAAGGAGCTCGTTCTCGACTCAAGTATTCTTGCGGTAATCCGGGATAAGTTTTTCAATCATATCATCATTGAGGATAAAAAAACCTTCCAAATCGTATTTGCCGACCTGACACCAAAGGAATCCCATGGGCTGTTGTGCTATCAGGAAAAACCAGCATCTTCGGTTTTTCCTTGGATCTTGTCTCCCTCTGGCTGAAAAAGCCGTCAATGAATGGGGTCAGAGTAAGTTTGATTTTAATCTTCTGACCCCTTTTTCACTTATTTAAGTAAGTTATACTTAACTATCTAATTATGGTCAAAATTTAAATACGCTTAAAAAGCTCTTTCAGGAATATTTGTCCATGTTTTATCACATGTCTGCTAACCAGCGGGAAACCGCCGACAATTTTATCTGTTGTGTGCAAAAGATCATTCGCTATGTGTCACCGGTATCCTATGACGAACGAGCGATTGAAATAAAGAATCGTTTTATGAACGATCCGGAATTGCTTTGTATTCCAGTGTTAAAGAACCATCGGGTGTGTGGTGTGATAAACAGGCATAGATTTATGGAAAACCATATGGTAGGCAGGTATGGTTTTGGCCATAATATAAATTATTATAAACATATTGAAGTGTTGCTCGAAGACTACTTTCTGCAAATCGATCAGTACACAACAATCGACCATGTCGCAAAACTCATTCAATTGCGTGATCGTGTGCACATGTATGATGACATCTGCATAACCGACAACGAAAAGTATTTGGGTATTATTTCGGTAAGTGATGTGCTTAACGCTATCGCCAAGAACAGCCTCATCCTGGCAATAGGTGCAAATCCACTTTCAGGCTTGCCGGGAAATGATTTTATTCAAAGAGAAATTAGAGATCTTCTCGAAAAATCGGCATCTTTTGATATTTGTTATATCGACATTGATTTTTTCAAGCCTTTCAACGATAGACATGGGTTCGCCAAAGGGGACGAGGTCATAAAGGCTGTTGCCGATATTTTAGTTGCTGAACTGATGAAACACGAAACCGATACAGTCAATTTTGCCGGACATATCGGTGGTGATGATTTTATCATGGTGACGACACCGGAAAAATCAGTGGCCATTTGTCGAAATGTTCTAAAACAATTTGAAGATAATCTCCCATGGTTTCACGGCGAGGAAGAGGCTCTGCAGGGATATTACGAAAGTGTGAGCAGGAAGGGTGTGTGTGAACGATTTCAGCTTCTCTCCCTGTCGATTGCCATCATTAGTACCGAGATTCGAAAATATGCTTCATTTGCAGAAATTTCTTCTATCGTTTCAGAGCTCAAGAAAAAAGCAAAACAACAACCCGGATCGGTGATAATTCGAGACCAACGGCTAATCTGATCTTTATCAAACCTATAAGAAGATCAGTATGGTCCGGATTTGGCGTATTATCTAAAAGGCTAAAAGGCTACGAATTTACAGGGGCTGGCTGTTTTCTGCAACTTGACAAAAGCAGATGGCGACAAGTGATAAAGGCCTAAAGGGGGATGGATGCCAGGGTGCAAGTGGGTATAACCACCCTTCTCTGGCGGGTAGCAGAGAAAGGGTGGCGGAAGTAGTGGCAGGCAATCAAGCGAGATACATTTCATCGAGGCCCTGAAACAGTTTCTCCCTCTCATCTTCAAAGGAGACCATCAACGCCTGGGCTTTTGCTCTGTCCCCTTGGTGATAGAGTTCGACAATCCGCCGTGCATAGGCAAGCACCGCCTGGTGATGGGTGTCGATGGCGGTAAAGATCTTTAGATCTTTCAAAGATTGGCCCTCACGGTTGAAGTACCACTTGCCGAAGGCGCACCGCTGATGACTCATTACCTCCTCCGGTTTGAGAGATTGCCGGCCTTGCAGCACGCCCTCAATTTTTGTCCGCCAGTTCATATGGGCAGCCTTCACTGCGGCGATATCAAATTTTGGCTCCGGGATCTTAAAAATACTGGTCGCCTGGTTGAGTCGGTCAGCCAGTTTGTGCAGATCGACGACACTGACTTCCACCTGCGCACTGACGGTTACCATATCTCGTACCGAATCCTTGACCTTGGTAATGTCTGCGGAAATGTCAGCAGCTGTGGTGCTCAATTTATTGACATTGCTGTTGATTTCCTTTATTCCGGACGACGCTTGGGCGACATTGCCGGCGATTTCCTTGGTGGCGGTCGACTGCTGTTCGACGGCGGTGGCGATGCCGGCGATAATTTCATCGATTTCTTCAATGACACAGGAAATTTTCCCCATTTGGGTAACGGTGCCGTTGGTAGAACCCTGGAGACCTTCGATGCGATTTCTAATATCGTAGGTGGCTTCCTTGGTTTTTTTTGCAAGTTCTTTGATTTCGTTGGCAACGACGGCAAAGCCCTTGCCGGCATCGCCTGCCCGTGCCGCCTCGATTGTTGCATTGAGGGCAAGGAGATTGGTTTGTTCCGAGATTTGGGTGATCACCTCGGTGATATCGCCGATTTCATATGCGGCGTTACGAAATCTGTCGATTTCCCTGCTCGCCTCTTTCGTCTCTAAAACCGCAGCCTCGGCGATGCCCCGGGCCCTCTCCGATTTTTGGGCGATTTCGGCAATTGTCGCATGCATTTCCTCGGCGGTCGAGGCGATCATGTTGACATTCACCGCCGATTGTTCACTCGCCGCGGCAACGCTCTTGATATTGGTGCTCATCACTTCGGCCGCCAGGGCTACCCTGTTCGCTTGGACGGCAGTGAAATCGACTTCACCCTTAAAGGTCCGGGTGGTGTCTTCAAGCATTTGCGATGCCATGCCGATGGTGTAAACACTACTTTTTACCTCCCGGAACATCCGGGTGAAGTTGTTGATCATACGATTGATGGCCTGGATGAGGTCGCCGATCTCATCTTTGGAGGTGACCTCCAGTTGCCGGGTCAAATCCCCTTCGGCGACGGTCTTAAGACCGACTATGGCTTTGCCGATGGGGGTGACGATTGTCCGCGAGGCATAAAAAATGACAATGACAGCCAGGGACAGGGAGGCCAGAGCAATCAGCAGGGTCGTGGTTTGCAGGGTATTCTTGAGCGCCGAAAACTCTTCGCGGTTTTGGGTGGTGCTGATGCTCCAGTTGGTCGACTTGATCGGTGCAAATCCGGCAACCTTCCGGATATTTTGAAAGGTGTACTCATCGACGCCGGCTTTACCGGCCAGCATGTTCCGGGTGATCGATTCCATGCCTTCGACGGTTTTCAGATCAAGAGTTAGGATGTGCTCCTTTTTGGGGTGGGCAATGATGAGCCCCTCTTTATTGACCATGAAAGCGTATCCCGTTTGGCCGATTTTCCTGGTCGTCACCAGATCGGTGAGCGCCGACGCCTTCATCGAGGCCCCCATGACGCCGACAAAGCGACCATCGTCGGCGATGATAGGCGCACAGGCCACGGAGATCAGCTCCCCCGTCGATTTGGATTTGACAACCTCGCCTATGACCGGCTTGCCCGTTTTTTTGGCCTCCTGAAAATACTCACGGGTGGCGATGTCGGTGCCCTTATATTCGTTGCCGTTGGCCAGTTCACCGGTATAAAGAAGACCGTCGGCATTGGTGACAAAAACCCCCAGGTGCGTATCCCCAAGGATGGCGAATTTTCTCTTCATCTCCTGGCGGAGCAGGGCAACGGCGGCAAGGTTACCGTCGATGCCGGAATCGGTCACCGCCTGGGTGGTCGCTCTTACCTGTGAATCGGAAGCGAAGGCGGCAACGATTTTTTTCTCTTCTTCCACCGCATTACTCACCAGAAAAGCGAGATCTTCGGCGGTCGTCCGAATGTGATTGTATGATTGATCGTCGATGGTTTGCGATGTCCGGCCGGCAGTGGAAAAGCCGCTTACCGCCATGGGAAGTAAAACTGCCAGGCAACTGCCGGCGATGAGTTTGCTGCTGATGGATCTGAAGTTCATAGTTAACCTTGTGGGGAGACGAGGAATCTACAGCCGCAAACTACCGGTTTACCACTGGAGTGTGATTAAATGGGCGCTTACAATTGATCGAGATAAGGGAGAGTGATTTTGAAGGTTGTCCCCTCGTTATTTTTCGAGCGGGCTTCGATCGTTCCCTGGAGGGCGAGGATCTCATTGCGCACGGCGGAAAGGCCGACCCCTCGTCCGGAGAGCATGCTCACTTCGCTCTTGGTGGAAAACGAGTCCAGAAAGATGGTGTTGATAATCTCCTCCTCTGACAGGGTGGCCGCCTGTTCGCCGCTGTAAATGCCCTTTTTCCGGGCCAGCGAGAGAATGCCGGCGGGGTCGATGCCCTTGCCGTCATCGGAGATTTCGATGACGAAATGAGCGTTGTCCTTGAAGATATTACAGCGAATCTCTCCCCGTTCGTCCTTGCCTTTTTCTATCCGTTCTTCGGGAATTTCGATGGCATGATCAACAATGTTTCTAAAAATATGAATCATGGATTTGAGAAATTTCGCATATATCTGCCGGTTGATGTAGATGGCATCGCCGGCAATTTTGATCTCGGCAATTGATTTGTTAAGTTTCAAGGCGAGGATTTCAATATATCCGCTGTAACCCTGGAGAATCGAGTTAAGGGCAGGATAGGTCAGTTCCTGAACACCTTGAATAAGGAACTGTCTTTCCTCCCCGGTGTGTCGATCCTTGATGGCATGGATAAAGGAATCAAGACGGTCGTAATTGATGCTGATCTTCTTGTCGGAATCGAGAAAGCCTTCACCGAGAAATTCCTCGATAATCGTCATATCTTCCCTGATGATACCATTGAAATCGATATCAGTTATCAGGCTGCGGAGCATCGACAGGGTATATTTCTCCGGCTCCTTCAACATGGCGGCAAACTGCTCCTCGAGCAGATGCAGATTGACGGCGGTATTATGGAGGGAGCGCAAAGCAAAATCACCTTTCATCGTGTGAATGACCCGGAATAAAACCGTCAGGATATCTTTGACGGAATGCTGCTGGTCAAGGACTTGCCTCGCCTCGGATGTGAAGAACTCCCGCGCCTCCTCGACCGCATCGATGATCTCGGTCTTACTGTTGATAGCCGACAAGATCAACTTCATGTTGTTTTTTTCTTCCTGGGCCTTGTTCTCCAGGGATTTCCTGTCGGTGATGTCGGTCAGTATCACCATGAGGATCTTCGTTTCACTGAAGGAGATAATCTTGTATGTGATATTGATATAGCGGTTATCCGCCCTGAATTCATGAGGCAGCAGCTTCAGGTAGACTTTGGCTCTGACTTCGTTCTTTTGCTTGAACAACCCCTCCAGCGACTCGACCAGCAATGTGTGCTGTTTTTCATCAAGAAAAGCGTGCATCAAAACAGCAAAGTCCATGCCGGCGATCGGTCGCATAAAGATTTTGTTGCAGACGCTGCTGTGTTCCTCATAAATGATTAAGTCGGCATTGAACGAGAGAAAACCTTGGTCGGCATTATCTAATAGACTCTTGATTGAGCGATTTTTAATTTCAATTTCCCAACGTAAACGCCGTTCCTGTTCATGGGACTTTTCCAGTATCCGCCTTTGCTCGCTGAGCAGTTCAATTTCTCTCTGTTTAATTTCAGACATCACCGAAAGAAAATTGTTGATGCTGACGATGCCATAGAATTTGCCGTCTTTGACAATAACGACGAAATCAAACACGTCATTTTCGTCCCGGTTCATCGCCTTGAAGCCGAACTGTACCAAATCGTATGAAATGTCGAGGCAGAGCAGCTTGGTTTTCATCAGCAGGTTGACAGGCCTGTTCATATAGATTGAAAAGCCGAACTGGGTGCTGATCATCTGGTAGAAATGGGTACGCATGATGAGACCAATAGGTTTGTTGTCTTCGTCGACGATCACCACTCCACTGGTATTTTTGTCGCCTTCGAAATACTTATGGATTGTATTCCCCACGTCGTTGGCGGAAAAAACTTGAGCGGTCTCAACAAGCGAAACAATGGTCTCAGTCATGGCATACTCTATCCGGGTACGATTTTATTACGAAAGGGTGATTAGGGGCCGTTAAGAAATAACTCATACTTTTTATCCATTTCTTTATGGCCCCTTATGCCGTGAATAATATTGAATTGTATGATTTAATTTTGAACGACGGCTTACCTCTGGTTCAAGGCATCTGCAACGACATCCAAAACATTTGCGTCTTCAAAAGGTTTGGTGATATAGTTTGTTGCGCCGGCGTTCAAGGCGTCGAGCATCGTGTCACCCTTGCCCAGTGCGGTAATCATAATCACCTTGGCATCTCCCTTTTCCGCCAAGATTTCTTTCAGACACTGAAGACCATCCATTTTCGGCATGGTGACATCCAAGGTCACCAGGTCCGGCGAAAGCTCTTTGAATCTGTCCAATCCTTCGATGCCATCCTTGGCTTCGCCGACAACCGTGTGGTTGCCGCCGGCCAGAATTTTTTTCAACTTATTCCTCGACATAGCAGAATCGTCGATGATGAGAATATGAGCCATTTTGAAACCTCCCCTTTACCGATTAAAAATGATATTGATTTTTCCGAAGCTCAATTCGCATGGCAATACCAGCAATCGATCCCTTTGTTGGATGCCGGCGTCATAAATGAATTGTTGCGGATTGAGATTGCAGTTGATGTTCCTGTGATACAGGTTGGAAACGAACAACCCATTTTGGCTGTTCATGAACTCTCCGAGGGCATCTTTGGCCAAAGCGTCAAGGTTGACAAGTGGTTCGTCGGCGTAAATCGACGCAAATCGGATCAAGACATCTTCCTCAGCGGCAATGCCGGTTTCAATGAGATGGTCGCCGATAATTTCCTGGACGGCAAATCCTTTGCTTTGATAACTCGGTATATTATATGCTCTGTCGAGAATGATATCGGTGTCGATGAATCTGACGATATTGCGGATAAAGAGTTCCACATATTCGGAATACAGTTCAAATGTCGAGCTGTTTTCACCATCCCCTGCAAATATGCCGACAATGTCATCGGTGTTGTTGCTTTTCAGGATTTCTATTTCTTGGTCTGTAAATCCCGACTCTTTCTTATATTCTGCGAGGAGCTTTTCATAACCTTCGTAGGTTAAAAATCCTCCGTCAACCAGGATCTGCCCTATCATGATTTGTGATGTCTTTTGCTTTGCCAGCAATTCCGTGAGTTGACTTTCTTGCAAGTAGCCCTCGCTGATGGCGATCTCGCCGAATTTCTTGTCATGGAGAACTTGTAGTTTATGGACTCTGTCGACGTGGAAGGCTGTCATATATCCTGATTCGATTGCCAAAACACCGAGTTTTGCCCGCGCTGATTGCTGCTTGGAAAGAATTTCCTTGATCTGATCCTTATTAAGGATTTTTTGGGTAAGGATAAAATTGCCGAAATATTTGTTGAACATGTGTTTTATTCTCCTTTGTCGCCTGCTATCATTTTAAGGATTTCACTGTCGATCTTACCCTTGTCCGGTATTAAAAGGGTAAGGAGATCCTTGAGTCTTATCAAAGTGTCGTAGTCGATGGCCAACACCTTCAACCCTAAGAATCTGCTGTCTTTTCTCACGATTTCACACTGAATTTCCGACGTTGTACATTCCGGACAAAAATGCTCAATCACCAGGCTTGTTTTTTTTCCAACAGATATGTCTCCGGCGTCATCCGTTTCAACAAACAATCCGGTAAGGCTGATATTATGTATCACACAAGGAGTGACTGTTTCGCCGGTATGTAGTGTGCAAACAAGCCGATAATCAGCTCGTGATATCCTTCTTTTATTGTGTGTGTCGTTCAATGTCGTCCTCCCTCTGTGATTTTGTATTTGTAAAATATAGGGTGATTGTTTTGGTGATTTAATGAATGCATTAGGTTTTGATGAGATAGCTGGAGGTCGAAAGGGGTCAGAGTAAAATTAATTTTAATCTTACTCTGACCCCTTTTATGAAAAAGCGGGATAAACAACAAAGTTCCCTGTAAAGTGAGCGATCAGTACAATCCTCCTGGCCTGAAGCCCTACTTGTCCTGTGCAGAGATATTGCCGCAGGCGATAGTCATCCAGGAGACGAATAGTCTATTCTGCAATTCTATATAAAAACAACGATTTCCAGGATACGTCCCATGGCAAAAGAACAACCACCTGCCCCGCCCCAGATCAGTCCTTATGTCTTCCCTTTCCTGTTGGCCGGGATGGGCCTCTGGTGTCTGTATGATGGCTGGATCTCCACCGATCCGGGGATGCAGGAATATCTCATGTTCAACCGGATAGGCAGCGTTGTCCTGCTGCTCTGGTCGGCTGCTGATTTCTGGCGTACCAGAAAGTTCGAAAAGCAGGAGCAGGCCGCAGAGCCGCCAGGTCGGCCCGGTGTCTGAGAGATATCCGGATACCCGGCAAATATCCACCAACCGGCAGCTCATCCTGCCCTATGCCCTCCCCTATCTTGCCTATGTGGCGATAGCCTCACTTTTAGATGAGTTGCTTTCGCTTGAGGTTAATTATGCCCTGCGCATCGGCGTCGTGGCTCTCCTGCTGCTTTGGGCAAAACGTTGGTACTGTTCACTGCGGGGGCCGGGGAGGCCAGGAGTCTCGGTCGCCATTGGTTTAGCTGCCGGTTTGGTCGGTGCGGCACTGTGGATCGGCCTGCTCACGCCCTTTGTCGAACCCGGAGAGGCGACTCCGTGGTCCGGTGCCTCCTTCCTGCTGCGGCTGGCGGCTGCCGGTCTGCTGGTGCCGTTGTTTGAGGAGCTGATGATGCGGGGATTCATCTTCCGTCTCGCCCTGCAGTGGGATCAGGCTAGGCAGAGGGGGGACAGAGAGCCGCTGCAGACCGCCCTTGATGACCGATCGGTCAATACTGTCAGGCCTGGTGACTGGTCCTGGCTGGCCGTCGCCATCTCGACTGCAGCCTTCGCCTCCGGCCATCTCATTGCAGAATGGCCGGCAGCGATAGCCTTTGGCCTGCTCATGTCCGGCCTGTGGATCTACCGCAAGGATCTCCTTACCTGTATCGTGGCTCACGCGGTCACCAATATCACCCTGGCCGGCTATGTCCTGCTGACAGGGTGCTGGTACCTCTGGTAATACATCCTCCCCAAGAAGTTGTTCCCGAACCCACCACTGCGACTGCAAGTTTCAATAAAAAAAGCACCTGAGGCCGTTTGGCGCCAGGTACTTGAAGGCAAGGTCTTCTTTAAGCACCAATCTTCACCTTTATGCCTTTTTTCAGGAGTTGTCTCTTGTAAGCATCAAGGGCGTCACGACGCTTCAGCATGCCGACTACCCACCGCGCCTCCAGGCTTTCGACCACGGGGATTTCTTCGATATCCTGTATATCAAAGAGTCGCATGGCGGTGAAGAGAGAATCATCCGGGGTGAGCATTGTCACGTCTCGGTTGCAGATACCGCCAACCTTAAAAGCGATCTGTTCTTTCTCCTCACGATGCAAAATATTCTTCACATCCTGTAAAGAGACGATTCCGGTCATCTTCCCGGAATCGTCAACGACAGGAAAATAAAAACTCTTGCCCATGCTGAAGATCTGCAGCAGTTGTTTGATGTTGGCTTCCTCGCTGATAAAATCAACATCGTCGCTGATGGCTGAACCGACTTTCAGGGATTTCATGATAGCTACTTCACGGCCTTCGTGAATATCGATGCCTTCACGGGTGAAATCGACCGTATCGATAGAATCTTCGCAAAACTTGTTGGCCACTATCGTGCCGATTATTGAGGTAATCATAACCGGGAGGATAATCTGGTAATTGCCGGTCATCTCAAAGAGGAGAAAGATGGCGGTCATGGGCGCGTGGGTTGCGGCGGCAAGAAAGGCACCGATACCAACGGTCGCATACGCCCCTGCGCCGGCGGTCAATTCCGGAAGAAGTTTGTGAACCACCGACCCAAAGGAACCGCCCAGCATAGCGCCGATAAAAAGTGAGGGGGCAAAGATTCCGCCCGCTCCGCCTGACCCGAGGGTTATTGAGGTGGCAATAATTTTGAGGAAAATCAAAATAAACATCACCCAGGTAATGCCGCCGCCAGCCAAAACCTCCTTCATATAGTCGTAACCATCACCCATGACCTGGGGAAAAAACATGCCGAAGATACCGATACAGAGAGCGCCGGTAAGGGGCTTGAGTTGTGGATGGATAGGCAGATCGCGGTACTTGTCCCGGACAAGATAGAAGGTTCGGATGTAGAGGACCGCCGCCAGGCCAACGAGCACTGCCATGAGTCCATAGAGAGGGATTTCCACCAGGAGGTTGACCATGGAATATTGGGGAATCTGAAAGGCGCTGGACATTCCATAGTAGCTGCGGGTGACGGCCGTGGACATAGCTGAGGCAATGACCAAGGCGGCAAAGGAGGAGATCTCGTAGGTGCCGAGCAGAACGATCTCCGCGGCAAAGAAGACGCCGGCAAGAGGGGCATTGAACATCCCGGCAACCCCACCGGCACAGCCGGCAGCGACATAGACCTTCATCCTGTTGCCGGAAACCCGGTTTAATTGTCCGACCTGAGAACCCATCGCCCCACAAATCTGGGCTATAGGGCCTTCAACACCGGCAGAGTTTCCCGTGCCGATGGTCAGGCCGGTAGCGATGATTTTCAAGAAAATTGACCGAGCGCGGAGAACACCGTCTTCCAGGTTAACCTTTCGCAGAAATTTGGTAAACCCGTAGCCGTTTATCTCACCGGGAAAGAGCAGAGAGAGGGGGATGAGGAGAACCATGCCGGCGATTGGAATGAGAGGCAGGAGGAGGATATGCCAACCGCCCTGGTCGATAGCCAGCAACCTGCTGCCACCATCGAAGATAAGGTGGTGAACGAGATCAACAAAACTGCGAAAAATTATATTCAGCAACCCTGCGAGCAACCCAATGAAGGTGGCGATAACGACCATCCGGGTGTTGTCTCCCGGCAGGAATTTTTGCAGGGTTTTTCTAAGTCGCAAATTGTTTCCGCCCCTGATGGCGGTCACCAGCCCTTGGTGGCAATGATCTTCTTGACCATCGCCTCATTTTTCTTTTCGACAATCAGCATTTTTTTTGCCTGAGCGGCGTGGATTTTATCGGTCAGGGCGTTGATGTCGGCCGGTTTTTCCAGCAGATCAAGGGCTCCGAGTTTCATGGCCTCAATGCCCTGCTTGATGGTGGCGTGACCGGTAAGGAGAATAACCGCAAGATCCGGATTTTTTTCTTTCAGGATTTTCAGTGCTGCAATGCCGTCCATTTCCGGCATCATCAGGTCGAGAATGACCGCGTCATAACCTCCCGAGGCGGCTTTAGCCAGACCTTCTTTGGCCGAGGAGGCGGTTGACACCTGCATGTTTCTGGCTTTCATCCGCTCGGACATAACGGTCAGGAAATCCTCTTCGTCATCGATCAGCAATATTTTTTCAGTCATAGGGTCCTCCTTGTTGGAGAAATATTGGGGTGCATTTAAGATAGCCTCCAAGCCAGATGCAGAATCAGTTCCTTGGTGTGGTAATCAGCTGAAACTGTTGCCCCGAGGGCAACAAGGAGATCTTCACTTCCGGCAGGCAGTTGGCTGACAAAAGTGTCGTCAAGGCCGTCAATTCCACCAATCCGCAGGGTGGCGCCGCCATCATCTTTGGCAGGACTGAGCAGCAGCGTGCCACCGGCAGCGGTCGCCGTGAAGGCGAATTCCAGGCAAAGCCAGATGAAGTTTTGCAGGAGAAAGGGGTTGCCGGAGAAGACCACCGGGGTCGACGGGGGCGTGACTTCCAGAGTGAGTTTGCGCATGGCCGCCAAGCGTCCCGCCAGATTTGCCACCAGAGCGGTTAATTCATAGAGATTGATCTGGCCGTCAAAGGCGTCGACACTGTGGGCGAAGTGACTCATGTTTTTCATAATCCCGTCGGCGCGGTTGATCTGCTTGGTGAATTGCAGGCAGGCGCGGTTCAGGCGGTCCGGGTCGATTGCCGAACCCCGCTGGGCGGCGTAGGACAGATCTTCGAGGAGTCCGGCATTTTCATTAATAATTGCCAGGACATTTTTTAATTCATGGGTGATCGAGGCGGAAACCTTGCCGAAAAAGCGTAAACCGGCTCCGCCGATAACATCATACTGGACAGGCATGGCGTCGTTCCTCATGGTTTTACCGCCTCGTGCATCTGGGCGATGAGAATGTCTATATTAATAGGTTTGACGAGATAGCAGGCTGATTCGGAAGAACCGGCAGCATAGTCGGCTTCCGAGCCATGACCGGTGAGAAAGATGAATTTCAGGTCTTTTTGTATCTTTTGCAGCAGTCCCTTCAGTTCGAGTCCGCTGGTGCCCGGCATTTTCATGTCGAGGACCGCCAGATCGTAAATATTTTTTTCGGCGAGAGCCAAGGCGTCGTGGGCAAGGGTCGCAAAATCGACTTTAAAGCCCCGAAGGGTGAGGCGTTCAGCCAGGGTGGTGACAAATTCTTTTTCGTCGTCTACCAGTAAAACACGCATTGTTTATTTCTCCGCTGATTTATGGGGAAGCTGAAGGGGGAGGGTGATGGTGAAGGTACTGCCTTCCCCCAGCCGGCTGGTAACATCAATGTTGCCGCCAAGTTCCTTAATGAGTCCGTAGGTGATCGACAGGCCAAGTCCGGTGCCGCCGGTCTTGGTCTTGGTGGAGTAGAAAGGCTCGAAAATTTTGCCGAGATCGCTCTCCGACATTCCGCAGCCGTTGTCGGTGATGCTGGCCACAACATTCTTTTCGCCTTTAGGTCGCACCTTGATATCCAGGCGACCGCCATTACTCATGGCCGCGAAGGCGTTATTGATGATATTGAGAAATATCTGTTGCAGCTTGCCGCGATCGCTTTGAAATTCAGGGATATTATCAACAAAATCAATATTGACGGTGATACTGCGGTACTCCGCCTCCTTGTTGAGGAAGCCGAGGACCTCGGTAATAATATTATTGAGCTGGACGTTTTCTATGGCGCTGTCAATGTGGCGGGCAAAGCCAAGCAGCCGTTTGGTGATTTTGCCGCAGCGTTCGACCGAAGCCAATACTGAATCGAGCAGTTCCACTATCCTGGGATTTTTAGGGAAGTCGTTGGAGTAGACGATGATATCCTTGATCAGGCCGGCCTTTTCATTGATGATTGCCAGGGGATTGTTGATTTCATGGGCGACACCCGCGGCCAGTCGACCGATCGATGCCAGTTTGTTGGAATATTCAGCTTGATGCAGGGAGCCCAGACGACGTTGATCGAGAAGGTACATGCTGTTGACCATATAGGTCGAAAATCCGAGGATAGCTATGAGAATGATAGTTATACTGAAGATGAGAAAGCCGATAAGTTCGAGGCGGGTTTCCTGCCAGGACTTCATCAGTTCGTTCTTCTCCTTGACTATGATGAGAATATAGGGGGAATCGGGGATATATGCTGAACAAATGATAATATTCTCACCGACCTTGTTCTTTTCTTCCCGGATTTCCGTGTGTTCCGAGTACTCAGGGACGCGGTATGGAATTTTTTCGAACACCGGCTCGTGATAGAGCGTTGGGGTTTGAATAATACCTTCATGGTTGATGAGAAAGGCATCGCCTCGGCCGCTCAGTTCAAAATAGTGGAGCAGTTCATTAAAGCGGGTGGTGTCGAGGGCGGCGCGCAGTACAAAGAAAGAGCCGTTCGGCAGAGTATGTTTCGCAGCTATTATAAGATGCGGAACATTACGATAGCCGAGAAAAACCTCACTGATATAAAATCCTTTATCCTGGATCTCCTTGAACCACCCCTGGTTACTGTAATCCTTGCCTTCCAGGGAATAGGGGCCGACATAGTTGGTTTGCAAACCGTTTTGGTCAATCACTCCGAGGTCGACGAAACCATTGAAGCTGTCGCTCAGATGGGTGAGAATGGAGCTCAGCTTTTCCGGTTGGGACAACTCCTCCAATTGATTTTCCCGGACGACAAAAGTCATGGCGGACAACCGTTCGCTGAGAAAAAAAGATATTGAGCGCCTGGCGTTTGAACCAATGCGCAGGGTACGCAGCAGGTTTTCCGATTCGATCGATTTCTGGGTAAAGTTATAATCGATGCTGGTGATGAAAATGAGGGGAATGAGAGTTACCAGCGAGGTTGCCAGTACGGCAATTTTCCAGATCCGCCGGAAATTGAACATCTGCCGGAACGGACCGGTGGAGAGTTCACTCTTTTGCCAAAATGCTGGCTTGAAATGGCTCAATATCGACATGGTGGCCTCATAATCCTCCTCTGTTGCGGGACGCAGATAGGCTACGCCCCCGCCCGTGATATTTTATACCCGGTTTTTCTTGCTCTGAACCTTCTCGTTGGCCTTCATCAGGGTCTGGCTGAGCAGCTGAATATCAACCGGTTTCTGGAGGAAGGCAAAGGCGCCCAGTTCCATGCACAGATCCTTGTCTTTTTCGGTGCCGTGCCCGGTGAGGACGATGACCTCGATATCCGGGTTAGTATTTTTTACCTGGCGCAGGACCTCGATGCCGTCGATACCCGGCATGCGCAGGTCGAGGATCATCACCTCCGGTTCCTCGTCGGCGATCATGGTCAGGGCTGATTCACCGTCATAGGCAACCGCAGAACCCATGTCGCGCATGATCAGCCGTTCGGAGAGAGTCTGGACGAAATCCCGTTCGTCATCAACCAGCAATACCTTGGACGGCATCTCAAAATCGTAGCGGCGGTAAATGTCCGGTTGATGAAATCCCTCGCCGATGCGGGTGGCGATTGACTCGACACCGGGTACCTTCTCAACGATCGACTTCAGATCTTCCTCAAGCCGGGACAGCATCAAAACGTTTTTGTTGATAGTCAGCGTTATTGCGCCTTTCCGGGCATCGACCGAGACATTGTGTCCTTCCTGGGCGAGTTTGACATCGACCTGGGCGGCCAGCAGGAAATCAGCCAGGGCGGCCTGGGAATGGGCGGTTTTGGCGACCACATCACTGGAGGCTTTATCAAGGATCAGTGCGGCGGCGGCGGCGACGTCGGTTTTATCCATCGGTACAACAATATCGTAGAGGCCGGTCGCCCAGGGGTCTTCACCCCTATTGAGCATCTTCAGCCAGGCGGCAAGATCTTCGTCTTGCTGGCGGATCTGCTGCAGGGCGTTTTTTTCGGCTATTCCCTCCCGCTGCATGGCTTCGTGGATGCGAAACTTCAGTTCGGCGACCAGACAGACTCTGAGTACATGGCTGATCTTGTCGGGGATGAGAAAACTGACAGGCCCGGTAATCAGCAGCTGGTCCTCGGTGATGAGACTGGCCAGCGCCAAACGCAGGTGCGCCACCGACCGTTCTTTTTCATGGGTAAAACGGTTGAAGACCGAGGTTTTGGCGGAGAAGGCTCCAAGGATTTTGCCTTCGTTCATGCCTGAACTTGCCACCGCAGCGGTGACGATCTTCTGCAGACCGATTGTTTTGTATTTGGAGGTTGCTGTAAGTTCCTTAATTACCGATAATTTGTTGCTGAATGCTGCTCCGACTATTGCTATGACAGACATAGAATCTCCTTTTTTGGACTAGCTCTGCGAATGTATTTTATCA
Source organism: Desulfobulbales bacterium (assembly GCA_038211245.1). Lineage (GTDB taxonomy): Bacteria > Desulfobacterota > Desulfobulbia > Desulfobulbales > Desulfocapsaceae > Desulforhopalus_A. The sequence continues at coordinate 32,500 of JBBQVT010000010.1, forward strand.
AGGCTAAGAAATATAGCACACATTGGTGAGTGGGCACTGGTTTTCTTCAGATTTCTTGTGGGCAGTATCATGCACTGCACAGATCGCCTTTTCCATGGTCGAGTAGATATGATCCCGGCCGATTTTTTCGATCAGATGGGTTCTCTCAAGCACCGCCATGACCGTTTCGTTAACACCGCAGAAGGAGATATCAAGGCCGGCACTGCGCACGGTCGACACGACGAGGGAGAGTACTTCCTCGCCGGAGGCATCGATGTCATTCATGCCGTTGGCGACAATGACGATGTGTTTCAGGCTTTTTTTACCCATCATCCGGTCGGTTATCTTGTCTTCCAGATAACTGGCGTTGGCAAAAAACAGCGGTCCTTCAAAGCGGATCATATCGATATATTGACATTCCTTCAAACCATGGAGGACGGAATTTTTAAGGGATTCGTCGTCATGCCGGGAAAGGGTCGAGACATTGGGGCGCATGCTTTTGTAAAGAAAGACGGCAAGCGACAGGAAAACGCCGATCATGATACCCTTGTCGAGATGCGGAGCGAACACCAGGGTCATGAGAAAGGAGAAGACGGAAATGGCGCCGTCATATTTTTTGGCATGCCAGGCATGAATAAAACCGGAGGCGTTGATCAGGCCGATGACCGCCATCATGATAACTGCGGCCAATACCGATTGGGGCAGATGGTAGAGCAAGGGGGTGAAAAACAGCAGTACCAGGCCGACGGTGATGCTGGTAAAAAGGCTGGACATACCGCTGACCGCCCCGGCCTGGAGGTTAACCGCCGAACGGGAAAAGGACCCGGAGGCTGGATAGCCGTTGGTCATCGAGCCGATAATATTGGCAAGGCCCTGGCCGATCAATTCCTGGTTCGGATCAAGGCGCTGGCCGGTCTTGGCGGCCATGGCCTTGGCGATGGAGATGGCCTCCATAAAGCCGAGCAGGGAGATAATGATGGCGGCTGACATGAGGTGGGAAATAGCCCGCATATCAATTGGCGGCATGGAAAAAGAGGGCAGCCCCTTGGGAATATCGCCGACCACGGCACCGCCGCCCATCATGGCCAGTTCCTCGGTTTTGAGAGGTTTGTTGCCGACTCTCAACCGCCAGGTGCGGCCATCATCTTGTGCGCCGGCAGGTACCTGTCCGACGGCATAGAAAGTGATTTTACCATTTTCCGACGGAACACCTTTCAACAAAACATCGCGCAATTCCTTGCGGAATTGTGAGGCGTTGCCGCTCAATTCTTCCAGTCCGAACTGGATGGTTTTGACCTCATGCTCGGCCTTTAGAACCGCCATGGTATCGTGGGCTTTTTTCGCCTCATCAAGGTTTTTGCTGAACTCCGCCTGCTTTTTCTCGAGTTCCGGTTTGGCGAGCATTGCGGCATTAAAGGCGGTAATCAAATCCCTGGTTTTTTCCGACTGGAGAGTGGCGATACTTGCCTTGGTGTCATGCTGGAAGCCGATGGCCCAGGAAATCACCGTGGTCAGAGCCACCGCCACCAGGACGTTCGGTACCTTCGGCGCCACTTTTTTCAGAACGAACATCAATATGAAGGCGCTGATGCCGATGGCAAAGGTCGGCCAGTGGGTGTAGTGCACTGCACTTTTGCAGACCTCAATGATGGTTTCATAGTGGTGTTCCTTGCCGTCGACATAGACGCCGAACATCTTTTCCAATTGCGAGGTAGCGATGATGATTGCCCCGGCATTAGTAAAACCGTTGACCACCGGATGCGACAGGAAGTTGACGACCAGGCCGAGGCGCAGGACGCCGAGGAGGAACTGAAAGGTTCCGACAATCAGCGACAGCAACAGGGCGTAGGCGATGTACCCTTCACTGCCGGCGGTGGCGAGGGGCGCAAGCGAGGCGGCGGTCATAAGCGATACCACCGCCACTGGGCCGGTTGCCAACTGGCGGCTGGAGCCGAACAGGGCGGCGATCATCGGCGGCAAAAAAGCCGCATACAGCCCATAGTAAGAGGGCATCCCGGCCAATTGGGCATAGGCCATCGACTGCGGGATAAGGACCAGGGCGACGGTCAGTCCGGCGATGAAATCCTGCCGGAAGCTGTTCGTGTTGTAGCCCTTCAACCAACTGAGAAACGGAAAGATTTTTGTCAGCATGCACTCCACCTATTCATTGTTTGTTTTCCACCATTCTCCGGCAGGACGCCAACAGTTCGCTGTACAGCGTTCCCGCATTATATAAATTATTGCTTTGCAACTGAATAATTCCATCAACCATGGCCATGATGATCATGGCGGTCTTTTTGGCTGACAAGGGGCCGATCGAACCATCCTCCTGGCCGATGGTCAGGGCCTTTTCAAAGATCTCGATCAGACAGGTATAGACGACTTCGAGGTGCCGGCGACAGGCCGGGTGTACCGCCGCCAGTTCATGGGTATAGTGCCGGCGTAAAAGGAGGAACCACTCTTTTTTAGTCTCTGAGAGATGCAGATGGTAAGCGACCGCCCCGAGCAGCCTTTCCAGCCCGGAGGGGAAGTGTTCTTCCTGGAAATACAGGGAAAATGCCTGGACCAGGCCGGTTTTGACGTTTTCAAGTACCGAGACGAAAAGTTCTTCCTTGGTCTTGAAATGGTAGAAGATGGTCGCTCCGGCAATGCCGGTGCGGCTGGCTACCTCGGTCATCGAGGTATTGGTAAAGCCCTTGCCGGCAAAGAGGATGGTCGCCGTATCGATGATGGCGGATTTTTTTGATTGCTTCGGCATCCACATGTCCCGGGCTCATGAATGAATTCAATACTGACTGATCAGTCAGTTAGTACAATATCGAAAAAGATCAGTCAAGAAAAAATATGTGCTGATTGCTAATTGCCGTTCGGGAGGTGATGTCGGGGAAGGTGGATTGTATTTGCCGACACGTCCGCGGCCCTATGCCGGGCCGGCGGACTTTTTACTTTTTAGAAATGGCATTATTTGGTCTCGTAGATATCCTCGAGCCGGTCCTGCAGGACGTTGATTTTCCCCGCCTCCGGTTTGCTCTTTGTGAACATATCCTTGGCCTCGCCCTGACACCTCGGGCAGGCGTTGAAGGGCACGGTATAGGCATGGAGGTGGCGGTTATTGCCGGAGGCATTTATCTCAGAATAGCCGGGACATTCCGGACAAAGGTGATAGCTGGTCTTTTCCTGGACGTGAAAGCCGGTGGTGTCATAGAAGATATTTTTTTGATTGGTGACAATCCGTCGCTGCTGCGCCTCATGTTTCCTCGATCCACGGCCGGCAAATACCCGCAGGGCCTTGGCGCAAAGGGCCTCAATGTAACGGGTCATTTCCGGCGGTTGAACGAACCTGTTCGGATCATAATCAGGTTCCCGAACCTGTGAGAAATCCATGCCGGCCATGGCGAGAATAATGCCGAGGTTGGTGTAAGGCAGGGCGCCTTCGATGGAGTAGCCGCCCTCAAGCACGCAGATATCCGGGTCGAGCAGCCGGTTGAGCCGGGCGTAGCCCTGGGCGGTGAAGTTCATGTTGGTGATCGGATCGGTATAGTGGTTATCCTGCCCCGCGGAATTGATGATCAGCTCCGGCTCAAATTCGTCGAGGATCGGCATGACCACCCGTTCCATGACCATGTCAAAGCCTGCATCGCAGGTGTTCGGCGGCAGCGGGATGTTGACGGTATAGCCTTCCGCCGCCGGGCCGCCGGTTTCATGGAGAAAGCCGCTGCCGGGATACAGGGTTCTGCCGTCTTGGTGCATGGAGATGAAGAGGGTGTCGGGGTCGTTGTAAAAAATATCCTGGGTGCCGTCGCCGTGATGGCAATCGGTATCGATAATGGCGATTTTCCGTATCCCGTAATGGTGGCGGATATATTCAACCATGATCGCCTCAATATTGATGACACAAAAACCGCGGTCGCCAAAGACCGTCTGCATGGCGTGGTGGCCGGGCGGACGGACGATGGCAAAGGCCTTGTCCGCCTCCTTTTCCATGACCGCCCGGGCGGCGCGCAGGGTGCCGCCGGCCGAGATCAGATGCGATTCGGTGAGCAGTTTCTCAGCCGATGGCACGCACAGATGGACCCGGTTGATATCGTGAAAGGTGGCCAGCTCCGGATTGAAAAAAAGAATATTTTCGACATCTTCAAGGCCTTCTTCGATGAGCTGATCGCGGGTGTAGAGGAGGCGCTCCTCACGCTCCGGATGATCGGGGCGAATGCACCAGTCGAAGGCCGGAAAGAGGATCAGAGCGGTTTTGTGCAGGGCGCGGGGCATATAGGAAGACATCGGTATTTCCTCAGATGGTGGTAAGGCCGGGTCTGATCTGGGCCTTGAGGTTCAGGATTTTTCCAGAGGCTGCAAAGCCGCGAACCACGTTCAATTCCAAACGTTCGAGAAAATCAATCTCCGGACAGGATTTCATGCCCATCTCGGCAACCAGCAGAGAAACCGCGGCCTTGAGGCGATTCTCGGCGTCGAGCATGGTGTAGCGGTCGGAGATGGTTTCCAGGCAGGAGAGCTCGGGGATGCTGAGGCGCCCGTCACCGGTATCGGCATACAGGCTTGCCTGTACCGTCAAGCGGGCACGGGCGGCGCCGATGGCGTTGGCAACTTCGTAATTGGCGGGCACCGTGCAGGGCAGAAACATGGCTTCAGCCAGAAAGGACTGGAGTGCTGCGGCTGGGCCGCCGATGGCAATGATCCGCTTGGGCTGTATTCGGCGGCGATGGAGAAGGGCCGCGACGGTATACACCGGCCGGCTGAAAACCTCTTCGATCATGGTTTCGACGGCCAGGCGGATATGCTCGACGAACGATTCGAGTAACAGGGTTGCCGTATACTCGGGGGCCTCTTTCGGGCAGAGTGCCAGCATCGCCATTGCCGCCTTTTGCGGCGAGCCGACGGAAAGTTTGCCGAGGACCACCATGGCGTCAGTCGGAGTCGGCGATACTCCGCCCTCAGCCATTGATGTTCCCTGGCGTTCAGGGCCGATAGCAAATGTGCCGTTGTGCCAGGCGACCTTACTGTCGCCGCCGAGACCGATGCTTATGGTCTTCAGCGCCCGAATCAAAGTGGGGCGGTCGGCCACGTTGACACCGTAGGGTTCGAGAAGGGGGGCGCCGTCGACCAGCAGGGCGATATCGGTGGTGGTGCCGCCGATATCAAGGAGAATCGCATCATCCTGCTGTGCCGCCAGGGCCAGGCAGCCCATAACGCTTGCCGAGGGACCCGAGTGTACGCTTTCACAGGGAAATTGGCTGGCTCGAGAGAAGGGGATGGTGCCGCCGTCAGCCTTCAGCACGTGGCAGGGGCAGGTGATGCCGAGATGTCTCAGCCCCTGTTCCAGGGCGTTTTTAAAAAGGCTGAACTGCGGTGCCAGCGCACTATTCAACCAGGTCGAATAGACCCGCCGGGGAAAGTTGGGCAGACCGGAGATGCGGTGGCCGAGGCTGACATGGGCAAAACGGCCGGCCAACTGCTCGGCCACTTGAAGTTCATGGCGGTTGTTGCGATGGGAAAATTTGGTGACGATACCGATGGAGTTGATACCCTCGCGGCGCATGGCGACAGCAGCGGCGTCGATTTTCCCCGGATCGGGGTCGCGAAGAATCTGGCCGCGGTGGTCGATGGCTCCGTCGAGGAACCAGGTCGGGCAGCTCCTCGCAAAAAAATCGGGATTCATTCCCGGTCCGGCCTGAAGCAACATGCCGACGGGCTCAAGGGCACCGGTGACAATGGCGTTGGTGCAGAGGGTACTACTCAGGTGAATCCGCTGCAGTTTGCAGCGGTCACCCGGCATCAGCTGTTGCAGCAGGGTGATAATGACCTCGGTGAGATGACGCTGGTCGACACTGACCTTGTGTTTCGCCACCAAAATGTCGCCATCAAGCAGCACTCCATCGGCATGGGTTCCGCCGACATCTACCCCGATAATCATGGCTGCACCTTTTCTTACTGCGAGTTAACGGTTTCTCTCTTGTTCTTGAGGGCTGAATTGTAAATGTAGCTGTTTTTGGGAGCAATGGGAAGAGGCAAGCGATAGCAAAATCATTTCTCTCTATGCACCACTGTGGCGAAATTCCGCGTGACGGCTGCTGGTCCATTAGGTATCATTGCTGCGAATATTGCTTCGCCCATTCACTCTGCATGGTGATTTGCGGCACCGGCGATTACAGGGTCGAGCTACCAATACCGCCACCTTTACCGGTAAACGGGCATGTTAATCCATATACCGACACAGATCAAAGAGTTCGGCGCGGCGGCGCGCCGGCCGTTCAGCTATAACCTGCAAAAAAATATCTATATCTGGTTCGGGATACTTTGGGGCCTGCCGATTCCCTTGGTGACGATTCTCATGCATGCGCATTTCCTGGGTTTGCATGGGCTTGCAGGGGTTTGGGACGAAGTGCTGGGCAGCCCGATACAGTGGTTTTTTCTCTTCCATCCTTTGGTGTTCGGCATTATTTTCGGCATCCTTGGGACCATCAGAAACGACAAGGAAAGGAAAATCAAGGAAATGGTCGGGCAACTCCAGGAATTATCCATCCACGACCCCCTCACCGGGTTGAAGAACAGGCGCTATTTCGCCCATATCTTTCATGATGAATGTGCCCGCAGCCTGCGGCGGCAGGAGGCCCTGACCCTGTTGTTTCTCGATCTCGATCACTTCAAAAAGGTGAATGACAACCACGGCCATCATTTCGGAGATATCGCCCTGCAGGAAACGAGCCGATATCTGCAGGAGCAGTGCCGCCCCTATGACACCGTGGTCCGCTGGGGCGGAGAAGAATTTATCATCCTCCTCAGGGCGACCGATGAACCGGCCGCCATCCACTTTTCCGAAAGGATCAGACTCGGTATTCAGACTGAACTCGCTCCCGACCTGCCGTTTTCGCTGACCATCTCTATAGGCCTCGCCCAATATCAGGATAACGACACCCTCGAAGACCTCACCGGTCGCGCTGACAAGGCCCTGTATCACGCCAAGCAAACAGGACGCAACAAGGTTATCCCCTGGAGCATGTTGTCGGCGGAGTCAAATTTGTGAGCCTCTTGTGAAATGGTGCGGGCTCAGCGACCAACCAGGAAAATCACCAGATCCATGACGTTGGTGCGGGTGGGGCCGGTAATGAAAAGATCGCCGAGCCGCTGGAAGAATCGATAGGAATCGTTGTCGGCAAGATGCTGTCCAAGCGATATTCCTAGAGCCTCAGCTCGACCGGCAGTTGTCCCGTCGGCAAAGGCGCCGGCCGCATCGGTGGGACCGTCGGTGCCGTCGGTGCCGGCAGAAAGCAGCAGGATGCCGCGTGTCTCCGCCAGTGTCATTGCCCCGGCCAAGGCAAACTCCATATTCCGACCGCCAAGTCCCCCGCCGTGCAGGGTGACGGTGGTTTCACCGCCGGCCAGCAGGCAGGCCGGCGGTTGCACCGGCTGTCCTGACCGACGTGAAAGAAGGGCAATGCCGGATAAAACCCCGGCCGCTTGCCGTGCCTCACCCTGCAGGGAGGATGTGAGTGTCATTGGCCGAAAGCCGAGGGTTTTAGCTTTGCCTGCGGCAGCAGCCAGGGCATCGGTGATCGAGCCGATGATATGGTTGCGAACCTTGGCAAAAACCGGATCGCCTGGTTTTGGGGTCTCTTGAGCCAGGCCATTCACGCCCGCTGCAAGATGTTGGTGCACGACCGCGGGAATTTTGTCGAGCAGTTGGTACCTAGAGAGAATAGCCAGGCAATCGCTAAAGGTCGAAGGGTCGGGCGCGGTTATTCCTGAGGCGATGATGTCCAGGTTGTCGCCGATGACATCGGAAAGGATCAAAGAGACCATACGAGCCCCGTTCGCCGCCCGGCACAGCTGCCCGCCTTTGATGCGCGACAGGTGCTTGCGAATGGTGTTGATTTCGTGGATGGTCGCCCCGGAGGCCAGAAGGAGGCGGGTGGCGGCCTGTTTGTCGGCAAGAGTAATGCCGACTGCGGGTGCCGGACAGAGAGCGGAACCACCGCCGGAGATAAGGCAAAGGATCAGATCGTCGGCTGTGGCTTGTGCGACGAAATTGAGAAGGATGGCGGTGGCTTCGACTCCGCTTGCATCTGGGACAGGATGCCCGCACTCCAGCAGTCGACAATGCTTGAGCGCCATACCATGGCCGTATTTGGTTATAATTACCCCATCGCTGATGTGGTCGCCAAGCAATTTCTCTACGGCGCACGCCATGGCCGCCGAGGCTTTGCCAATTCCGACAACAAAGAGTTTGCCGATGGTGGCCAGAGGATAAAAATCCCCCCCTACCAATAAGTCGGTTCCGGAGAGCTGCAACCTGCGGTTAACGCATTCCTCGGGGTCGACTGCCTTGATCGCTGCTAAAAAGATTGCTGTTGCGGTTTCCTGCAATTGTTTGCGCTCAGTTGTTGCTGACAGGTCCATGTTTTTCCACCTGGTCTATTGGCTTCCTTATTTGCCTCTCAGAATAACAAGAGCGCATACGGAGATATTGCGTTAGGTCAAAAGGTGTTTATCCTACAAGGTACAGTTCCGAGAATCTTTAACAAGACACAGCCAGGTTGTGTTTATAACCATTCGGTATTTAACAAAAAAAGGAGAAACCTCATGAAAGACTCTGCCAATATCCATTTGAAAGTTCAAGAACTCTGTGATTGTTTCGCTACCACCGACCCGCTCAAAGGGATGTCCGATATCAGCCGTGTTCCCGAAGAGGATGAGGCCGCCTTGAAGTGGATTGCCCTCGCCGTTTTGCACGGCATCAACAGCAATGCCGAAAAAATTTCCTTGACCACCACCAAAGACGGCAATGTCCAGGTAACGGCTGAATATCGGCAAAGCGAATTGCCTTCCCCCGGTCCGGCAGTCGGCAAGAAGATTGTCGAGGCCATGCGGGCTATGACCCACATCGAAAAAAATAAAGAAAAAACCACCCTTGCCTTCGGTATTCGCAACAGCAGTATGGATCTGAAGATCAAATCTCGGCATGAGGGCGGTGATGACCGGATTACCATAACCTTCCCTTAGGCGGTTTTTGGGAAATCAATGAAGAGTGTCATAGAGTTACAAAACGGCCAAGAAATTTATTATTCGCCTCATTGCCGGTGCTGGGCAAAAGTCCTGCCTGGTATTCCTGCATGAGGGGTTTTTAGTGTACCGTCATGTGGAAGGATTTACACGTCTTTGTTGATGAATACGTATTACCATCAATAGCCTGCCCTTTCCTTATTCTTCCGGGCAGGCAGGATCAATACGGCACTGACCGGCAGGTTGCGGCGCTCGTTGCTAAATCGTCCGGTTAGACAACGTCTGTTATTGTCGATGGGTGTCTACCGGCGGATCGCTCATATCCTCCAGGGTGTTGCGTGACGCCTCAACCTTGATATAGTGCAGCAGGACCGGAGCCAGTATCATCCCTGGAATACCCATAAATTTCTCGCCGAGAAGAAGGCCGAGTAAGGTCAGCCACATCGGATTTTTAATGCGGTGGCCGATGATCTTGCTGTTCAGAAAAAACTCCAGCTTGTGAATAAATACGAGAAAGCACAGGGCCCAAAGGGCCATGTGCGGTGAAATGGTCAATCCGACACTGATGATAATGGTATTGCTGATCAGGTTACCGACGATGGGCATCAACCCGAAAAGAAAGGTGAGACCGGTAATGACCATGGCAAAGGGGTAATGGTTATAGAGCAGGAAGATGCAGGTTAAGGTGCTGTTAATAGACGAGATGACGATCTGTGCGCCCAAGACCGTGGCAAAGCTGAGATAAAAGGTATTGGACCGGGCCATGAGTTCGGCGAAGGTCCTATCATAAAGATTATTGCGGACTAAAACCGGCTCCTGGTCGTCGGGGGAGCGACTATTGATAAAGGCACCGACGGCAATGACCAATCCAATGATGAAGGTGACTAAATGTATCAGGATGAACTGGGTGTATTTGCCGATATTGTGCAGCTTATCCATGGCGAACTCCATGGCCTTGCTCTTCAACTCGGCAAAATCGGTGAACAAGGGGTCGATATCGAACTTCGCGGATAATGTGTCGGCATATTCGATAACCACCGGGATGGAACGGCGGGCAATTTCCGGCACCTCGGTGACTGCGGTCTTGGTAAAAAGATAAAGACCAGTGCCAAAAGTGGTTAAGAGAACGGCCCCGAGAATGATGGCCAACCACTTACGGCCACCAAAGCAGAATTTTCGCAGGGCAAAGATGGTGAACAGACCGGTCAGCAGAAGAGTAGTCAGATCCAGCAGGCCGACAAAGGCCAGGCCGAGAAAGACAATGGTGTAAGATAATCGGACAGGGATATTGCTTGAAAAACAGACGACCTGATCGGATCTCATGGTTTGTCGTTTGGCGGTCGGTGGCGGTTGATGGTTTTTGTGAACAAGGGTATTGTCTTCGCCGGAAAAATACAAGAATAGACCATTTTTTCCGGGAAAAGTCACGTGATTTTGCGGTGGTTGATGACGGTTTTGTAGAGCATCATAGTCGATTGGGAATTGAAGAAAAGGTACTGTCTCTAAGGATTCAAACCACGAGGGGCAGCAGCGATCGCATCGTTTCAAAGACCATCTCTTTGCCGCTCAGCGGATCGCGAAACTCAATTTTTTGCGATAACAGCTGCAGCGGTCGACTGAAGTCGTCCTGCCTTTTTTCCTGGAGGGTCGGGTAACATCGGTCGTTGCGGATGGCAAATCCCAGGCCGCTTAAATGCAGACGCAGTTGGTGCTTTTTGCCGGTGCGGGGCTGCAATTCAAAGATGGCCCATCGTCCCTCGACCTGCACCAGACGGATATGACTTCGGGCGTTGACCGTTCCGGCACAGATGCGCATGCGAAACCATGGCTCTCCTCCTTCGATCCGGTTCTCCACCAGCCATTCAGTTTGTCCCGAATCCCCGGGAAAAGAGGCGACCGCCACATAGGTCTTGCGAACCTGCCCGGCCATGAACAGTTGCTGGTACGCCCCCCGACTTTTTTTGTTTGCCGAGATGAGAACGAGACCCGAGGTTTCCCGGTCAATCCTATTGATCGGCGACAGAAACGGGTTGCCGGTTTGCTCCTTGAGCCTGTTGATCAGTGTTTCCCGGACGTAGGGTCCGGTTGGCGTGACCGGGAGAAAAGGGGGTTTGCAGGCGACCAGCAGATGCTCATTTTGAAAGAGGACCTGCTCCTGCAAGGGAATAACCGGTTCTTCGGCCACCTCCCGATAATAAAACAGTCGCCGGTTCGGCAGATAGGCGGTCGAAAGAGTCACCGGTTGCCCGTCTTCGGTCAGCACCTTGCCGACGCTCAACCGTTCAATCCAGATCTGTATCGGGATTTTCGGAAACCGCCCGGCAAAAAAATCCAGCAGGGTCGGATATGGAGCGCCGGTGTCCGGCAGGTAAACTACCGATGTTCCCAAGGCAATGCCCAAAATGATTCCTGCCGTTCAATTGGAAAGTTCAGTAAGGGGCTTGTCGGTTACTTCTTTTTATCGTTGATCGAGAAATCGCTGGATTCGTTTTTGCTTTTTTTTGCCGCTTTTTTCTCTTTTTGTGTCATTGCCGGTTTCTTCTTTTCTTCTTTTTTGCTGCTTTTTTCCTTGGACATGGTTAATGCTCCTTTTTTAATGAATATTGAACTCCGGGATCGGCACCTTGCGCCTATCACTGTACTGTAGCCGTAGGGCTGTCGACCCACAAAGTAATGCATGTGGAGTGGGCTGGCAAGCGGCGTTACACTCGCAGCACAGATTACAGCGTACGTATGGAAGGATGCAAGGGTTCTGCCGGCCGGGCTGGAAATTCTTGAAAGGTCAGGGGTTGGAAAGATTTGCTGCGCAACCGATGTGGCGCACCATTGATAATGCATTGAAGGAGAGGACTATGCCGCAGGGAATCCGTTTCGGCAACAGTATAGGGTTTGTAAGCACCATCGTTTTCCTCTGCATCATGGCCGGGCAATCGGCGGTGTCCGCCGAGCAGCCGACTTTGACCGTGGTTGCCGCCTATGACGGCAAGGGCGAGATTTTCACTGAGTTCCACAAAAAAACCGGGATTCTCATCTATTTTCTCGACATGTCTTCCGGGGAGGTTCTTGCCAGGACCGAATCAGATGGTGGAAAGCCCCTCGCTGATCTGTGGTTTGGTGGTGGCGCGGACAGTTTTATCCAGGCCAGGGAAAAGGGGCTGCTGGAGGCGTATCAATCGCCGGAGGCAGAGGCCATTCCAGCCCAATACAAAGATGCGGACGGTTATTGGACCGGCGTGTCGCTGGTTTTATCCGGCCTTCTTGTCAATACTGATGTGCTGGCCGAAAAAAACCTGCCGGTTCCACAGGGCTGGGCCGATCTCATCAAGCCCGAATATAAAGATGCGGTGCTGGTCGCTGATCCGTCCATCTCCGCCACGACGTTTACCACGGTGGCCTGCCTTCTCCAGAAGATGGGAGTGGAGGAAGGGTGGAAATACTTCGAGGCCCTCGGCAAGAATGTGCCATTCTTCACAAAAAGCAGCAGCGATCCGCAAAAAAAGGTCGTTAACGGCGAGATGGCCGTGGCCATTGTCCCCTTGTCGAAGGATTTGATCACCTTGAAGGCCAAGTCGCAGGTTCAGGCTATTTTTCCGAAAGACGGCATCCCCTGGATGCCGTCGGCAGTGGCGATTTTCAAGAACGCCAGAAATCCTGCGGCTGCCAAGCTGTTTGTCGATTGGGCCTTAAGTATTGAAGGACAGAAAATCATCCAGAGCAAAGACCCGCGGATTATGGTTCGTCCGGAAGTTGCCATTCCCAAGGAGATGGACGGCGTTGTTATGGAGGATCTGATTACTGCGGACATCAGTAAAATTGGGGCGGAGCGGCAACAGATCCTTGCCGACTGGAGCCCGCGTATTGCCGCTAAACCCTGAAAATTTGCATGGTCGCTCAAGAGTTGACAGTTCAAGGGGTCCGTAATCCGGGCAAGTCATTTTTTCTTGGGAGATAGTGGGGGCGATCCAACCAGAAAGGGTCGGCAAGGCCCTTCCGGTAGGCGGCAAGCGCCTCAGGGGAGGAATTAATCCTCAGATTGCTGTAGGTGCCGTCTGCATTTGGCCAACGTTCATGCCAGTATACAGCGCCTTTGATGCGGGTATAACGGGTTTTCAGAAGGTCGAGGGCTTCGGTCAGCCACAGGGCCTTGTCTCCTTCGGCGGGAAATTCGCCCACACCGTATTCGGCCACCAGGACCGGTTTTTGCGGATCGAGTCGGCAGATTTCCGCATAGCCCTCTTCCATGACATCCTGGAAGGACGCCCACGCATCATCGGCAAACTGCTTGCCGTAAACGCTCAGACCAAGCCAATCGACATATTCCGGGCCGGGGTAGTATTCCGACATCCTGTTCCATGGGTCCTGCGGGTAGGTGAAGTGGTTAACATGAAAGCCCCACAGGATGTTGCCGGCACCGCGTGCCCGGACCCGGTCCACCACATATCGGAAGGTCTTTTTATAAAGTTCAGGTCCGGTAAGCCCTGATTTTCCAGCTTTGTCGGCGCCATAGAAGTAGCCGGACCAGGGGAACCAGTTGCCGTTCATTTCCAGGCCCCAGGAGACCAACATCGGGGTGTTGGCTTCCTTTGCAGCCATCGCCCATTGGTCGATATAGGCGTCCCATTTACCGGCAAGGATCTCTTCCAGATTGAAACGATCGGGATCCGCTTCTTGGACATAGGGACGGTCCCAGGGCGACCAGAAGATCAAGGGGATTGTCCCGTGGCGAGCGATGAGGAGAACGTTCTTTGTCGGAAAATTAAGTTCGCCCCAGAAGCTCGAAGAGGCGATGATCGCCTGGTGTTTTCCAACAATCTTTTCAAATTTTTCAATGGCTTCAAGGGTAACCTTATCCTCCGATACACCGAAATCTAAATAAGCGCCGCAATAGGCGCCGTCGCTCGGAAAGGCGACGACGAGAGGTCCGGGTTCAGCAGCCCTTGCCGGATCGACCGTCGAGGTAAGCAGCCAACACAACAAGGCGAACACCAGGGGCAATCGATTGCCTGCCTGGAGAATGTGGGTGCGACTCTTTTTCAACATTTTTTAACTCTCCTTGGCCCAACCCCGATAAACCGGAGCCTTCTCGTTTCCATCTTGATTGAGAAATGGCATTATACCCATCAATGCTCACTTACCGAAGCGGTTCGTTTCAGTTTGTCCCAGCTGACCCAAATGCCTTTAACCGCTTTCAAGATCGATTTCCAGATGACCCAGCTGAGCAGCGGACGATAAAGAAAGCGCATCGGCAGAATACGCCACGCCTGCAGCAGTGGCTCGTTTTCGACAATACAGGCGGCGATTGCCAGGAAAAAATCAGTGAGAAGAAAAATGATGAAATAGGGGAATATTTCCGATCCCACGCCGAAGAAAATTGAAATAATCAGCAACAGATCGACAACCGGCGCAATTGCCACCAGAAGGATCTGGAAGAACCAGGTACCCGGCAAACTGAACCATCCAAGAAATCGCTGACCGGGTTTAAAAATCAAGTCGCGGTGTTTCCATAAACACTGGAGGGTGCCAAAGGCCCAGCGAAAACGTTGCCGGGCCAGATCCCTGTACGATTCCGGCGCTTCGGTCCAGGCCATTGCCCTTGGCACATAGCGGATTTGCAACCCTTTTCGGTGCAGACTGAGGGTCAAATCGGTATCCTCGGCCAAGGTGTCGGTGCTGATGCCGCCTGCCAGCAAAACCGCGCTTTTGCGGAGCGCACTGATGGCGCCCGGCACGACGGTAATGCAGTTCAGGAGATCGTAGGCGCGTCGGTCGAGGTTGAATCCACAGGTATATTCCAGGGATTGGCAGCGGGAGATGAAGGTTCGCAGGTTTCCTACCCTGACATGCCCGGAAACCGCGCCTACCTGGTGGGAATGGAGTGGCTGGACCAGGTGCCGGATGGTGTCGGGGGCAAAGCGGGTGTCTGCATCGAGGGTGACAATGATTTCGTGACGAACGGCGGCAATGCCGGTTTGCAGAGCCCTGGCCTTGCCCCGGTTGGTTTGGGCGATAAGACGGATGCGCCGGTCTTTTTCGGCTTCCTCGCCGACAATTCGGGCGGTGGCGTCGGTCGACCCGTCATCGATGACCAGGATTTCCATGCTGCCGCGGTAGTCGGTATTAAGAAGTGCTGCCAGGGTTCTCTGTATGACCTTTTCTTCATTGTAGGCGGCAATGACCACGCTGATCGGCGGCTGAAAAGAGAAATCGAGCGAATCGCCTTCCCGGCGCCGGTGCATAAAGGCAATCACCGCGATAAAGGCGGCACGCAGAAAGGTGAGGGCCGTTGCCACCATCATGAAGGCCCAGAGAAGTTCCTCGATGATATGCAGTATCCGGAAACCGCCCGATGAAATAAGCTGGGAGACCGATGGATGCTCGGTCTTTACCGGTGGCATAAGAAACTCGGCGGTTTCTCCGATCAGGGTACTTAAAGAGACAATGTGGTCGCCCCGAGCATGCAGATATTCGATGATCTGCGGCAGTGCTTCGACCGTATCCTCCCGGTTGCCGCCGGCGTCATGGAGGAGGATAATGTTGCCGGCAGTCCGAGAGTCCTTGATGCGTTGCAAAATAACCTCCGGTCCGGGGGCCAACCAGTCTTCCGGGTCGATGGTATCGGTCACCGTCAGATAGCCAAGATCCTGGGCGATTTGCACTGCTGCAAGTTCGGCATTAGTGTGGGGGCGGGAGTCGGAATTATACGGGGGACGAAACAGCAGCGTCGACCTCCCGGTGATGGTCTCGATAAGCCGTTCGGTGGCATTACACTCGAGAAAAGCCCGCTCATGGGAAACTAAAGCGAGATTGGGGTGCGAATAGGTGTGTATGCCTATCTCATGGCCTTCGGCAACAATCCGCCTGACAATATCCGGATGCGATTCGATATTGCTGCCCACCAAGAAAAACGAGGCTTTCACCTCGGCTTCCTTAAGAATATCGAGAATTTTCGGGGTCCACTGTGGATCAGGGCCGTCATCGAAACTGAGAGAAACCTGATCGGCCAACCCCTCGCCTTGATGGTAAACTGTTTTGTATGATGGGAATTTTATATATGTTTCAGTTACTTGTCCTGATTCGTCGAGTTGTAGTTGCCGCTCTCCGTCGGAAAAGGTGGGATCGACCGTAAGAAACTCGCCTTTGCCGACGTGGGAGGTGATACCTGCGGTATGCATCGATCCAAGGGCTGCCAGATCATGGGGTTCGAGGTGCAGAATATCTTTCATGGCGAGAATTTTCCAGATACCGGGATCTTCAGCGCCGAGTCTCGATAGAGCGAAGCCGCCAACTTGAAAATCCATGGATCGGCGCATCTGGTTGAGCGCTGTGGCGGCATCAAGGAACCATACCGTATGGGTAACACCGGCGTCAACGTAGACAAAATTGGGGTTCTGGGAAAAGGTCTTGATGTCGGTAGCCTGCAGTCCTGCACGACCGGCCCTGGTCATGACATCATCAAAATCCAGCAGTTCACCTACCTCGCTGCCCGTCGCCCAGTCGTATCCGTAGGACCCTATGGCAACCACCCATTGGGAGGGTTCGCCATAGTCGGTCATGGTTTGCAGCCAGCCTTCGAACCAGTCCCGGCCGGCAATGGGACCCGGTGGGTCCTTCTCGGAATTCTGATCGTGAAGTACGGCGATAAACCGATCCAACCCTTCCGAGAGTTTTTCCAGATCGAAGACATTGAGTTCCCGTCCGGCAGGGACGCACAGCCAGAGTTCCAGATGTTCGCGGTGCAGAGCCTCGGCCATCATCAGGAGAAAATTGGTCATCGCGTCCCGGTAGGCAACATCGATATCCGCCCAGTCGATCACCACACCGCCGGCCCCGGCTTTTTTCAGATGCGAAAGAATGGCGGCGATGAAGCGGGTTTTTCGCGATTCGGGGCCGTTGATCACCCCCTCTACCGCCTCTGGGATCGGGCTGTCACTGGACAGATTGCTGAGGAGCGGCATGAGAATGAGGTGTTTCTCTTTGGCCAATTCGGCCGCCTTGCCAGCCGGTTTTGCCTCGAAATTTCCTTCTCCGTCGATCATGGTCAACCATTCAGGGCAAACATGGGTGAGACTGTCGGCGTGTGCCCTGAGTGCCTCATAACTCCCCGGATCCCAGTCGACATAGAAGCCGAGGCGAATCTCTCGCACTGCAGGATCTTTACGAAGGGGTGCTGGCGGATCACTGCCGATTTTTCCTTTCTTGGAAAATTCCATCCATAAAGGTGTTGCCTGCCGTGGCAATGTCCGGGCATCCTGCTCTTCCAGCACCTTAAGTCGCGCCTTCATCTGGCGGATGGCTGTAGGTAGCTGAAGTTGCGAGGTAACAAAGAGAGATTGGAAAAAGAAAATCAGGCTAATAAATAAGAGTATCCCGGTCGTCAGGATAAAGATCCGCAGTCGAGGCCATCTTTTTCCTTTGGTATCGAGAAATACGAAGTTATTTGAATCAAACTCAGCCATTATCGTCAACCGTACCCTGTGCCGCCGCCAGGTGGTTTGCCGTCGGAAATTCCTTGATATACAGATCGCGTTGTGGAAAAGGCATGGAGATCTTGTGCTCGCGGAAGGCCCGGTCGATCGCGTAGTTGATGGCACTTTTGACGAGCAGTCGCTGGTCGATATTGGCGAGATGACAGCGCAGTTCAAAATTCAGGGAGTTATCGCCGAAGGCGAGGAAGAGGACAAGCGGTTTCGGGGCTGAACCGTCGTTAATAACCTCATCGTTGTTAGCGGCGATCTCTAAAAGAATGGTACGCACCAAATCTACATCACTGCCGTAAGCAACACCGATCGGCACGATGAGGCGGCCGAAGTTGTCGTTCAGCATCATGTTGGTTACCTGATTGGAGATTAATTCCGAGTTGGGAACGATGACATCGGAGCGGTCGAAGGTCTGGATGAGCGTCGACCTTACACTGATCTTCTGGACGTACCCTTCGGTGTTGCCGATTCTGATCCAATCTCCGCGTTTTACCGGACGTTCAAAGAGGATAATCAGCCCGGAGACGAAGTTGTTGACAATATTCTGCATACCGAAACCGATACCCACCGACAATGCTCCGGCAATCACCGCCAGGTTGGAAAAACTAAACCCGGCAATGGAAAGGCCGACGATCAGGGCCAGGGCCAAGCCGCAGTAGCCGGTCATGGTGACCAGGGTTTCCTGGGCGCTGAGAGAAAAGCCGGCCTGCCTGAGCCATCTTTTATCCATCTGCATCTTCACCCAGGAGATGAAGGTCCAGCCGCAGGCGAAGATAAACACACCGAAGGTTATTCGGGCCGGGGCGATATTAAGACCGCCGAGATTAAAACCATCCATCAGGTAATCGTGGATCCTTTTTTCTTGGGCGTCCGGAAGTCCCCAGAGTTGCAGGAAAAGCCAAAAGCCGAGGGACCAGGCCAGGAGCTTGAAGATCAGCCTTATCCAGGTCATACCGGTGAGATTATCCTTGGCGGAAAGACCGAGTTTGTGGCGCAGCCCCTGCTGCCAGCGATATTTGCCGGTAAAAAAACCGCCAATGGTCTGGTCTATGAAGAAAAGGCTGTGGCGTAACACAGTTCCGAGGAGAAAGGTGCCGAGCAGGCCGACCAGGACAAAGAGGGAGAAGTTCCGGTAGCCTGAGAGTTCAATGATCATAACCAGGAGCGCTGCCAGGATAAGCCCCAGCTTCCGAGGTTTTTCAAGCTGGGAAAGATGCTCGGGGAGTTTTATCGGCCAAAGAAACCACACGCCAAGAACACAGATACTGCATATGATGACGGACTGGATAAGCTCAAGGAGGGTGGCGAGGGCGGAGAAATCAAAATCTGCGAGGATGTCGAGGCGGTTGAAAAAAAACAGCAGAACAACGAGCAAGGTAAGCACTTTGAAACGGCTGTTGGAGGCGGTGGTTGAAGCAGTCCCGGGCGCTGCCGGTTGCAGGTGGCGACGGAGATGAAACAGCACCTGTGCCAAGCAATACAGGCTGAGTGCAAGGAACAGCCATGGACCAAAGACCGGTACTTGGGACCCCAGATTGATGTACAGGAGATAACCGCCGGCAAACAGCGTCGCCATGGCCATCGGTAAGGCCAGGATACCCTGCACGGCAAGGCTCTGTTGGCCGTCCCGCTGGGGAAGGGCTGAGATCATCCGCCGCTGCAACGTTCGGAAAAGCTTGAGACCGGCAAACGCCCCAGCGGCGACGAGGAACACGAGGATGAGAAACATCGGCAGGGTCAGGTCCCGTATACCGGCCCGTTCCGCCACATATTCTTTGAATTGGCTGGACAATGCCTCAACCGTCGGCAGAGGTGCGGTCAGGCGGCCCCAAAAGGTCTGAGATTTTAAAAAAACGCTGGCCGCCTGCAACAGCTTATTCTGTTCCACCATCTCATTTTCCAGGCGGGTGGTCAGTGTTGCTGCCAATCGGCATTCCGAAAGAGTCACCAGAAGGGCCTGTTTTTGTTTCTGGAGGTTTTTACGTTCCTTGACTATGTCGGCCAATTCATGCTCGGTGGCCGGTCCCAGCGAGGTCGTTTCTTGCTCAAGATGGCTGATTTGGCTTGTGGCCGTTTCAATGCAGGCATTGGCGGTGTGGTTGAATTGCTCGACCTGCTGCTTGGCGGTTTCGAGTTGTTGCGGGGTAATCTGCCCATCTTTCATCTGACGGGAGATTTCCTTGATCTTGGTCTGGGTTTTCTCAAAATTAAAAAGTCGCAGTTCGGGATCGGCACACCAGGCAGAAGTCGCCTGAATACCAAAGAAAAAGAGCAAGAAGAAAAGAGAAAGGAGTGAGAATTTGTATTTTTTAGCCATTGATGTGTAATAAACCACGAAGATTTTTATCCTGTTTAGGTTCGGCGCCCGGAAATAAAATATTTTTTGGCATTTTTAGGCCTGGATGAAGGTTGATTTTATAACCATTCCTGAAATATTTACCGCAACTATTTCCATTTAGAATGGCACTTGTCGTGCCAGGAGGCCGGAAATTTGAGTTAAAATTATTTGCAATCTATGCTATTCTTTTTTTCTCTATGTTGAAATGGTCCATATCTTGTAACGGCTCCTAAACGTAACTCTGCCTGTCAACTGATAAATTATGAAATATGTATATCGTAAAAAAGCAACGGTCGGTTTTTTCATAACATTGCTCCTTGCATGCACTTTTTGCTTTGAGATCTCCACGGCAATGGCGGACTTTCAACGCACAAAAATAGCGGTGCTTGATTTCGAGCTCATTGGCGACAAGCAGGAAACCTCAGGGATGGGAGCAATAGTCTCTGAATGGTTTACCACTGGTATTGTCAAATATGGTCGTTTCGATGTTGTTGAACGTGCTATGTTACAAAAAATCGTCACAGAGCAAAAGCTTTCGGCCACCGGCATGATCGACGAGACCAGTGCCGCAACTCTTGGCAAAATACTGGGTGTAAAAGTTATCATCTCCGGTTCAATCGTCAAACTCCGTGACTCCATAGAAATTAACTCACGGGTGATTAATGTGGAAAATGGTTCTATTATTGCGGCAGAAAGCTCACGCGGCAATGCCAACACTGAATTGCACGCTCTTGTCGATGAATTGCTCGCAAAAATTATCGGCAATTTTCCCCTCACAGGATATGTCGTTAAGAGAAACCTAAAATCAGTAATCATTGACCTAGGACTCAATTCTGGACTCGCTTCCGGCACAGAATTCTTTATATATAAGGAAGGGGAGGTCATTAAGCATCCAAAAACCGGAGAAATCCTTGATGTTGAACAGATTATTACCGGCAGGTTGATAGTAACAAAAGTCAGTCAAAGCATTGCTGAAGGCGAAATTCAAAGCGAAGAAGCGGGCGGTATTCAATATGGACAATTGGTAAAAAGTGTGCAGAAAGAAGCTTCCAAAACTCCCGGCAAAAAACAAGAAAAGACGGCTGAGAAACCAATCGTCAAAAACACTCCGGTAATTCAGGAGTCGGCCCCTGTTGCCAACACACTGCAAAAACAGGAAAAAACAGTTTATAAAAAAGCAGTAAAGGACACTCCAACCAGCCCCAAAAATACCGTTTCACCAGCAAATCCTCTTCCCGGAGTAGCTAGAACAACAGAACAACAACCCGCTCTTTCGTCTCAATTGACCCAGGCAGCAACTCACGAAAAATTACAACAAGCCAATAAGATGGCAATATTTCCATTCGAAACGATTGGTGACGCCAGGCCGTATTCCGGTTTATTGGCTGAAAAAATATTCTATCGAATCAGTGAGATTCCCGGAATTACCTTGACAAAATCCTACTATAAACTCAAAGGGATCGACACCATCACTGATGTCAATGGCAAGGATTTCTATACCTTCTCTTCGTTTGATCAGGCGTTCCTAGCGAAAAAAGGATTAGAACTTGGTATCAATCTCGCCATTCTTGGCAG